>VYCZ01000440.1 GCA_009843675.1 Gammaproteobacteria bacterium
GTGCAGAAGTAGTTGTTTGTGGCTTCCATTTAATCTTGGGGGGAATGGGGGGGAACGATGAAGAAGTTCACATGCATCATCCTTATGCTGCTGTTGTGGTTGCCGGGTTGCTCGGGCGACCAACCAGGTGCCAGCAGCGAAGTCCTCATTACGGACGTCATCCTGATTGATGGCACCGGGTCCGACCCGCAGGTTGGGGTCGACATCCGCATAGCCGATGGACGGATCGCTGAAATCGGGCCGGATTTATCGGCTGCTTCAGGATCAGAGACTATCGACGGTAGCGGAAAATATGTTATCCCCGGCTTAATCGATGCTCACGTCCACATGGACGCCCCGATTGTTTTCCAGCTTACACCGGAAGAGAAAACCCGGGTCGTCGAGAACAACCCCAGGGCTTTTCTCTACAACGGTGTTACCACCGTATTGAACGTTTCCTCGGACGTTGACTGGATCTTCGAACAGCGCCAGGCCGAGCGGGAAGGGCGGCTGCTCTCGCCCAGGCTCTATGTGATGGGCCGCTCATTTACCCCGGTGGATGGTTGGGGCAGCCGGCATGGAGGCGCCCTGGCGGATGCCGATGCGGCTGTGGCGCGCGCGCAGGACTACATCAGCCGGGGCACGGACGGTTTCAAGGTGATTATCGAGGATGGCCTGGGCGCCTCGGGCACTTATATGAGGATGAGCGAAGACATGATGATGGCCATCTCCAGGATTGCCTGGGAGAACGATGTCCCCATCTATACGCATGCCATCAACCTGGACGAATTCCATTCGGCCGTGGCCATGTCGTCAACGGCGATTGTCCATGGGCTCGAAGACCCCATCCCGCCGGGCGATACCATCCTGCAGGACATGGTTGAAAATAACGTGATGTTTGTTCCCACCCACAGCCTGTGGGAGGCGTTCCTGCGCCACGATGAGGCAGCGGCCGACCTGAACGATCCAATTCTGCGCGGCAGTGTTCCCCACTTTCTGCTGGACTACATGCAGGATCCGGAATACCGCGCGGAGGAAACCCGCCGCTTCCTGGCGGTCGCCGACATGCCGGTTTACCAGTGGGCCGAGGACAAGATCCCGATTTTCAGCGAGAACATCCTGAAGGCGCACCAGGCCGGCGTGATTGTCGCCACCGGGACCGATGCAGGAGGGCCGGTGGGGTTCAATTTCCAGGGCTACAACCTCCCCTGGGAAGTCAAACTGTTTGTACAGGCAGGAATGACCCCTATGGAAGCACTGGTGGCGGCCACACGGAACGGCGCCATGGTGATCGGTGTAGAGGATCAACTGGGTACGGTGGAAGCCGGCAAACTGGCCGACCTGCTGATACTCAGCGATGACCCTCTTGATGATATTGAGAATATTCGCAAGATAGAAACGGTTGTATACAAAGGCAAGGCCTACCCGCGTAGCGAGTTTGCCTACCAACCCACTGAGACGGGAGAGTGAAAAATGAAACAAGCAGACAATACAATAATTAATAGAATTCGTTATGTTCTATCCAGTGGTTTACTCATCTTACTATTCGGTTATGCGCCGATAACGCAGTCCCAGATTGAAGAAATAGTAGTGACCGCCACCAAGCGCGGCGATTCGCTGATCCAGGACATCCCGCTGTCCGTGCAGGCGATCAGCGGGGACAGTCTGAAGGAAGCAGGTGCGCTGGACTTCAACGATTTCTTCCGCCAGGTGCCGGGTTTGAGTGCCGTCGACCAGGGGCCCGGTGACAAGCGCTACATTGTACGCGGCATCAACTCGGCCGGCGCCGGGACCGTGGGTCTGTATTTCGATGAAATCGTCGTAACCGGCAATATGCTGACAGCGGCCGGCGGGCGCTCAATTGACGTGAGACTGTTCGATATGGATCGTATCGAGGTGCTGAAAGGGCCCCAGGGAACCACCTTCGGTTCCAGCTCCCTTTCCGGGGCGATCAGGTGGATACCTGCTTACCCCGATATGAACCAGGCCTCCATGGATGTCGGCGCAGGGTTCAGTTCCACCCGCCACTCGGACGGACTCGGTTACTCGGTCGATGCAATGGTGAACATACCCATTGTCAAGGACAGGGTAGCGCTCAGGTTTGCCGGGATAAAGATTGATAACGATGGCTACATCGACGATCAGTGGAGGAAAGATGGCAATGACGATGACACCGAAGCCCTGCGCGGCATACTGGCTGTACAGGTGACGGATAATCTGAAGTTTTCGGTGCTGGGCATGCACCAGGATGCAAGGACTAACGCCCGGGCAGGATGGATGGACCAGTTGATTGATCTTCCCGTGAGCCCGACACTCAACGGCGGTCCCACGCCCACCAAGTATTACAACACGGATATGTCCGACGCCAGCTTTGATGACGAGACCGACATGTACAACGTCAAGTTTGAATATGACCCGGAGTGGGGCAACGTCATCTTTACATCATCCTATATGCAGCGGGATACGTACTCCAGACGGGACGCTTCTGCTGAGATTGAGATTATTACCCGCCTGTCGTTTCCTGCAGACGGCACCGGACAGTCTTTCATTGTTCAACCACAAAACCATGAGTTATTCACTAATGAAATCCGCTTTGCTTCCAGTTGGGACAGCCCGTTCCAGGTATTGATTGGCGGGTTTCGCCAATCGGAGGAACGCTTCTTCAGGAGCAAGGTGATAACAGTGGACTCCGTAACCGGCAGAGTCACACCTGATTCAATTTCGCTGCTGGACCGCACGGTGGATACCACGGTTGAAGAGAAGGCGCTATTCGGCGAATTGTCCTGGGACGTAACAGAGCGGTTGAATGTGACGGGTGGTTTTCGCTGGTTTGATTTCGACCTGGGGGTAATCGCCGCGGCGGTTACCGGTTTTCCGGGGAGACCCGGCAGAGGTGCCGATCCGGAACTTCCGTTTGGCGAGAAGGACATCATTTTCAGGGCAAACGTTTCCCTGGATGTGACGGATGATATCATGACGTACTTCCAGTTTGCGCAGGGCTTTCGCTCCGGTGGACCGAACGACCAGACGGCAGCAAGTATCGCCGGTGTTACCATTCCCGCGGGTTACGGTTCCGACTCTGTGGATAGTTATGAAGTCGGTTTCAAGAGCGCCTGGGCGGACAACAAATTCACTTTTAACGGTTCCTTTTTCTATCTCGACTGGACGGATATACAGGCCCGGCAACAAGCAACCGCGCCCGGCGGGCTGACTTTCTCTTACAGGGGGAATGGGGGTACCGCGGAAGTCCTCGGGGTTGAACTGCAGGCCCAGGCCTATCCTGCCGAAGGGCTGTCTTTCGGCGCTACGTTCAACTACAACGAAGCGGAACTGACCGCGGACGTGCCGATACCGGCCAACGGTATGGATGGCGATCAAATTCCCCATGTACCGGAAGTCACCTTCAGCCTGAACGGTCGGTATGAAATGCCGCTGGGTTGGAATGGCTGGACCGGATTCATCGGTGGCGATTTCTCCTGGGTGGATGACCAGACCAATGAATTGCGGCCAACCTTTATCACTTATCGCGAGATGGACAGTTATTCCGTCCTCAACCTGAGAGCGGGGGTCAACGGCGGTGGCTGGTCCGCGGTGGTGAGCCTGGATAACGTGCTGGATGAGGATGAGACCCTGGCATACATCTTTAACGGCGGCAACCAACCATCCCGGCTCGGCCTGCCCGGATGGGTTCCGCCGGGCATGGTTCGCCCCTGGCCGCGCATGGTTTCGGTCACGGTTCGTAAGTCGTTTGATTTTTAAGGTATCACGTCATCGGGGACAGAATTAATTCTGTCCCCGGCGGCCATGTCCGCGAGGTTAAATCTACGGTTCATTTCGAACCCTGTATTATATCCATGACCTGCCTGAACAGTTCGCTGTCTCCATTCGCCAGGGACAGCGCCGTATCGGCGTGGTCCTCCCCGTCCAGCAGCAGGTAGTGAGCATCGACGCCGGCAGCCTTTAATGCCTCGGTAAATGCCATGGACGACTCCTGGTATCCCTCTTCGGACCCGACCGCGACCAGGGCAACCGGCACAGGATCATTGACGTGCAGGATCGGACTGGCCTGTTCCCGCAGTTCCGGGGTGGGGGCATAGGTATATACCTCGCCGGGCCGACCCCTGGCGCGCACGTCGTAAGGGCCGCTTACGGGTATGATGGCCTTCAGTATCTCTTTCGGCATACCCATCTCGACCAACCAGGCGCGGTCGACACCGATGTCGGCAGACAGGATGGCGCCGGCCGAATGGCCGCCCACGTAGAGAGCTTCCGGGTTGCCGCCATATTGCCCAATGTTTTCAAACAACCATTTGACCGCGCTTTTGGTGTCGTCAGGCTGAGCCGGGTAGTGGGCGCCGCTGCCGGTCAAACGATAGCTGGCGACGGCCGTGATTACACCCGATTTGACAAACGGTTCCGCAACTGAACCGTAATGTGCCCTGTCTCCCTCACGGAAACCACCACCATGCAGGAACAGAAATACCGGGGCATTCGATACTTCACCTTCAGGCAGGTAAAGGTCGAGGCGCTGTTTCGGGTCTGAACCGTAGGCCAGGTCCAGGTGATGCGGAAACTGGTCCCTGACCCTGGCCGTGTGTTCGTTCATCCGGTGATAGAAACCGGTCCAGTCAATCGTAAAATCCTCAGGGTGCTGCACCGTGTAGTATTGAGACATATCCTGGGAGTTTGTGATAACTGAGTAAACTAGCAGTAAGACCGTAAGAGCAAGCAGCTTGATTTTCAACATGAGTTCATCTCCTCTTTCAGAAGTCCGGAGCGCTATCCGGAACATACACTTCTCCGCCCTTGATGACCAGGACGATTTTATGTTGCAGCAGGGTAATGTCCTGCAGCGGGTCGCCGTCCACGATCACCATGTCGGCATACTTGCCTTCGGTCACCGTGCCCAGGTCTTTCTCAACGCCCTGCAGTTGCGCGGCCCGCAACGTGGCGCTCTGGATTACTTCCATGGGCGTCAGTCCGGCTTCCAGGTAATGCTGCATTTCCCGGGTCAGCGGGCTGTGGACGTTGAAGGGAGAGCCGGCGTCCGTCCCGGCTACGATCTGCTCGCGTCCGCCGGCTTCGATAAACGTTTTCAGTTTGCGCTTGGCCACCTTGATGCGTTCCGGCGCGCCGATGCCCCAGGGCACCGCATTCGGGTTGCTCCAGGACC
>VYCZ01000342.1:0-4043 GCA_009843675.1 Gammaproteobacteria bacterium
GTTCCTGCGTCAGTTTCTCGCAGTATCCCTTCGCCTCGTCAAAATCTTTCCCGTGTTCGATCAGTTCGGCGCCCAGCGCCCGCATGGCCTGGATCTTCCCCGGGTTGTTGTTCTCCGGCACCACCAGGGTACAACCGACGCCGAACTGCCGCGCCGCATACGCCAGCGATTGCCCGTGGTTGCCGGTGGTGCAGCTGATGATGCCCCGCTGCTTCTGCTCCCCGGACAGGCGGCTCACCAGGTTGATGCCGCCGCGCACCTTGAACGCCCCGGTGGGCTGGTGGTTTTCATGTTTCAGCAAGTAACGGAAACCGAGCCGCTGTCTCAGCAACGGCCATTCATTGAGCAGGGTAGGGCGCAGGTATTGATATACCCGTTCGCGGGCCTGGGAGACGTCTTCATAACTGACCGGCTGCATTATTGTCCCCCTGCGGCGTGATTTTCCGGCGCCCCGGTCATATCGACCGGTTCCAATACCCCGATTTGCATGAGAAAACCCAGGTTGTCCGGGATAACCCAGTCAGCAACAATCCTGCCGGCTTCTACCTGGTAGATGGAGATACCATTGAGTTCAATGTCGTTCCGGGTTGGCGTTTCCCCCATGAAGGATACAACGTGCCTGCCGTATCCGGTCCAGCGGACGATGACCTTGTCCCCATCGCACAAAACGTCATGCATTTTGAAATGCCAGCCCTCGAAACTGTCGTTGTTCTTCTTCACCAGCGCCTTGATACCTTCGAGTCCTGGCGGGAACATGGGATCGTCGAAATGAATATCTTTTGACATGACTTCATCCAGGATGTCCAGGTTACCGCCGCTGAAACCCTGGTTGAACAGTTTCTCAACCAGCGCCTTGTTGGCGCCGCTGCAACCGGGAGCAGGCCCGACCAGGTGCGGGGGCAGTTGCGCCAGCAGGCGCTCCGGCACGCCTTGTGTGCGCGGCCCGAAGATCCCGAAGCCGGGGCCGCGCGTCCACCACAGGATTATCTCACCGTCGTAATCGGGGAAGTCCCGCGTCATTCCCGCAACGATCTCGGGCAGCGGCACACCGGGCCTGGCGTAGGACCGGTACACCTCCATGTAATGAATGGTCTCGTCGATCAGGCCCGCATCGCCGACCGGGCCATGACCCGGGTAGACCGTCCTGACGGGACCGATGGTCTTCATGAGTTGCAACGCCTCTATCCAGCCCGACGGGTTGTTGAGGTCGGCAAAATAGGCATGCATTTTTGAGAAGATGAGGTCCCCGGCGATCAGCGCCTGTGCGGACGGCACGTAAAAGACAACGGAATTCTCGACCTCGTTCGGCGGCAGGTCGATAACGCGTATCTCCTTGCCTTCCAGCAGTATTCTATCGCCCTCGAGCACGTCGGGAACGACCGGCGTCAAGGGCATGTCATCCCCCATGAGGGGCTGCCAGTGGATCCACTTCGCGGCAAACTGGTTGGCGATTTCGGCGCGGATGCCTTCACGGGCCAGGACTTTTGCCGCCGGGAACGTTTCCAGTATCGTGCCCAGCCCCCAGTAATGATCGGGATGGCCGTGGGTGATCAGGATATGAGTCAGCTTTCTGCCGGAGTCCGCGATCATCCTTGCGACATTCTCTGCATCGGACGGCTTCCATTGCGCGTCGATGAGGACGGCTTCCTGTTCACCCAGGATGATGACCGAGAGCTCCGCGATGCCGCTGTTTTTCGCCATATAGGACTGTATTTCAAGCGGCGCGGAAAAAGCCTGCGCAGTAAAACAAAACGCAAGAATGGCAACAGCGCCCGCCAATAAACGCCTGGTCCCGTATCTGAATATGCCAGTCATGTTGTAACCCCGGTATTAGTCTCCTGACACGTGATAAAATGAAGATAATAACACGCCGGACGCTACCGGTTCGGTCCTGCCGGCCGGCAGCGTCCCCTGTTGCAAGTAATGGCTGCATCTGCCGACATCATCGTCATCGGCGCCGGTATCGCCGGTGTCTCCGCAGCCGCCGAACTGGCGGCGACGGCGCGCGTCATCGTGCTGGAGCGGGAACCCCAGCCGGGCTATCATGCCACCGGCCGCTCCGCCGCGTTTTTCGTGGTCTCGTACGGCAACGCCGCGGTGCGCGCAATCACGGCTGCGAGCGAATCGTTCTACCGTTCGCCTCCCCCGGGATTTACGGATGTTCCGTTACTGCACCCCCGGCCCTGCGTCTTTTTCGGTCGGCCGGACCAGGCCGAAGCCTTGGCCTCGCTCCACAATGAGGTCCCATCCCTGCAGGGACTTAACCCCGAGCAGGTCCGGAAACAGGTCCCAATCATCCTGCCCGGTTACCTGGAAGGGGGGGTGCTGGATGATACCGGCGGCGACCTGGACGTGGACGCCATCCTGCAGGGGTTCCTGCGGCGCCTGCGCGAACGCGGCGGGAAACTTTACTCCGGCCGTGAAGTGCACGGTTTGTCCCGCGGCAACGGCTTGTGGAAAGTCGTCACCGGGGATGAAACGCTGAGCGCGCCGCTGGTCGTTAACGCCGCCGGTGCCTGGGTGGACGAGATCGCGCGCCTGGCGGGACTGGACCCGCTGGGGTTACAACCGAAACGCCGCACGGCCATGCTGATCGGCGCGCCGGAAGGACACGATGTCACCAATTGGCCCCTGATGGTCAACGTGGAGGAGGAGTTCTATTTCAAGCCGGATGCCGGCGCCCTGCTGCTGTCGCCCGCGGATGAGACGCCCAGCCCTCCCTGTGATGCCCAGCCCGAGGAACTGGATGTCGCGCTGGCGGTGGACCGGTTTGAAACGGCAACGGGCCTGGAGGTATCACGCGTGACCCATCGCTGGGCCGGCCTGCGCACTTTTGCGCCGGACAAGACCTTCGTCGTTGGTTTCGACCCCAGGATGGAAGGGCTTTTCTGGCTGGCGGGCCAGGGCGGCTACGGGGTGCAGACGTCTCCCGGCATGGCGAAGCTGGCAACCGCCCTGATCACCGGGTCGTCACCCCTGGAACAGGCCGGTATCGGGGATGACCTGGTCAGCCAACTGGCCCCCGGCAGGTTACTGACATGAAGCATTTCCTGTTGCCTTTGATGCTGTGCGCGGCAGTCGCTTCGAGCCACGCCAATGAACCGCAACTCCGCATCCAGAGAACGGACAAGGCGCCGGTAATCGACGGCGTGCTGGACGATGCGCTGTGGAAAGAGGCGACCCGGGTCACGAAGTTCTACCAGCGCGAGCCGGTGGAGGGCGCTGAAGTCAGCGAAGCGACGGAAGCATTCCTGGCCTACGACAGCGACATGCTGTACGTGGGCGTGCGCATGTATGACCGCGAGCCGGACGCAATCGTTGCCAGGGAACTGCGGGAAGACGAAGAGATGATAAACGACGACATCTTCACCGTCGCCATCGACAGCATGCTGGACCGCAAAAATGCGTTCCTGTTTTATCTGAATGCCCTGGGCACCAAGGGCGACGCCCGTATCGAGAACAACACTTCATTCCGCCGTGAATGGAACGGTATCTGGTACGGCGCCGCCAGCCGGGACGACAAGGGCTGGATCGCCGAGTTCGCCATCCCCTTCAAAACCCTGTCCATGGACGTGAATGCGCCGGCCTGGGGGCTTGAACTGGAACGCTACATCAGGCGCCGCAATGAATTCGCAACCTGGGGCAACTATGACCAGGACAAAAGCTTTTTCTACGTGGCTGCCTATGGTGACCTGGTGGGCCTGGAGGACCTCGACCAGGGGCTGGGCCTGGACATAAAACCCCAGGCCGCGGCCCGTTACCGGCGCCGCTATGACGGCGGCGACAAGGACCTCACCATCAAACCCGGCGCGGAGATCATCTACAAGCTTACGCCTTCGCTGAACGCGTCCCTGGTCGTCAACCCGGATTTTTCCAATACCATCGTGGACGACATCAAGACCAACCTCACCCGGTTTAACCTGTTTTTCCCGGAACAGCGCGATTTTTTCGTCCGTGACGCGGATATCTTCGAATTCGGCGGTCTCAAGGACGTGAACGGCATCCCGTTTTTCTCCAGGCGTATCGGCCTGCCCTTCGACAAG
>VYCZ01000342.1:4053-5122 GCA_009843675.1 Gammaproteobacteria bacterium
CGCCAAGCTGAGCGGCCGCGTCGGGCGCTATACCCTGGGACTGCTGAATACGCAGATGGCCGGCGGCCAGGGGATCGGCTCGAAGAACCTGTCCGTGGCCCGGGTCGCCAGTGATATCCAGGAAGAATCCAGGCTCGGCGCGATGATGACTTACGGCAATCCCGTAAGCGGCAACGACAACGGCGTCGCCGGCCTCGATTACCGCTACCGCAACAGCAACCTGTTCGGATCCCAGGTGTTCGTGGCCGATGCGTACGTGATGAAGTCTTTCAGCGAGGACATCGACAATGACGACTGGTCCTACGGCCTCACGCTGAACTTCCCCAACGACCGCTGGAACGCCGTGGCCAGTTACCAGGAGATCCAGGAAAACTTCAACCCGGCCCTCGGTTTCGTCAACCGTTCCGGCATCAGGAAATACGTGGGCGAACTGCGCTACCGGGTAAGACCCGAAGATAACCGCCTGCTCAGGATGATCAACTGGGGTTTCAAATCGTCGTTTACCACGACACTGGACAACGAACTGGAGAGTTCCAACGTGTACGTGCGGTTTTTCGACCTGGAAAGCCATGACGGCGACCAGCTTGCAACCTGGGGCAATTGGTACCATGAAACCCTGTTCGAACCCTTCGAGATCCAGCCCGGCGTGGTGATCCCCGACGGCGATTACGATTTCTACTCCCTGTGGGGCAAGCTGGTGACGGCCGTGCACCGGCCGGTTTCCACGGAAATCAAGTACAAGTTCGGCGAGTTCTATGACGGGGACATCATCGACGTCCACGCGATTCTGAGGTGGCGGCCGGCCCCCAGGTTCTACTTCACCCTGGAACGCCGGGTGTTCGACATCGACTTGCCGGCAGGGGATTTCGAGTTCGAGATCAACCGGGCGCGCGTCAATATCAACTTCACCCCGACCCTGTCCTGGACCAATTACCTGCAACAGGAGTCGGAAACCCATATCATGACGTTGCAAAGCCAGTTGCGCTGGATTATCGTCCCGGGCAATGAATTGACGGTGACGCTGAACCACGACTGGGCCAGGGACAACGGCTCGTACAAACGCACCGAG
>VYCZ01000365.1 GCA_009843675.1 Gammaproteobacteria bacterium
GGCCAGTATGCTGAACAGATAGGAAATCCAGCTTCTCGGCTTTTTGAAGAGGAGTTTTTGTTGTCGCTGCAGCCGGATTTCCTGAACTTCGGAAATACGATATACATGGGCGCCTTGAAGGTGAGAAGTGCCGGCAGGAAAACCATCCTTGAGGATGAGGATTTGGAGTTATTCGCCATCAGCTTTTTGGTAGTTGACCGCGATAATGCGCAAGAAATTGGCAACATCCTTCAGGACTCTGGTGTGCCGGTAAATTATCCAGCATAGCAGCAGGACGATAACAACAAGTATCACCGCCATGGCCAACATCGCGTCAATCGGATTAGCGAGTATAATCATCCTTCGGATTTTGACTCGGATCAGTGTGGTGTATTCGGGGGTCAGGTTGCCAAAGCCTGCCCCACTCCTGAAAACCTGCCGCTAATCTTCGCGAATCTTATCGGTTCAATCAACTATTTTCGGTTGTAAAATTTTTCCTTATTAGTCCCTTCTCGACCGGCTGAGTGTAACTGAATGACCATCACATCCCGGTAACAGTCAATTCAAGGGTTGGCGCAACAGGTTCAGCAGCTCCTCCGCATTCAATCGGGCGGGCGCGTCGGCGCCTTCCAGCAGGCGGTCGGCCAGGTCGCGTTTGTGGTGGTGCAGGTCCACGATCTGCTCTTCGATGGTGCCCTGTGTAACCAGCCGGTAGATGGTCACCGGCCGGGTCTGGCCGATGCGGTGGGCGCGGTCTGAGGCCTGGTCTTCCGCGGCGGGGTTCCACCAGGGGTCGAGGTGGATCACGTAGTCGGCCGCGGTCAGGTTCAGGCCGACCCCGCCGGCTTTCAGCGAGATCAGGAACACGTCTCCCGCGCCCGCCTGGAACGCGGCGATGCGTTTTTCCCTGGCGGCCGCCGGCGTGCTGCCGTCCAGGTATTGATAGCTCACCCCGGCGTTGGTCAAATACTCCTCCACCAGCTTCAGGTGTTTGACGAATTGTGAGAACACCAGCGCCTTGTGACGGTTGGCAAGGAGTTCCTCCAGCGTTTCCGCGAAAGTCGCCAGTTTCGAGCTGGCAGGGATGTTGCCGGCTGCATCCGCTTCCCTGACCAACCTGGGGTTGCAACAGGCAAGGCGCAGGCGCGTCAGGTGCGCCAGCATTTGCAGTTTACGCTCACCCTCATTGGCTTGTCCCGCGGGCAGGGACTCCAGGTCTTGCACGGCCCGCTGCCGCAGCGCTTCATAGATAGCCGCTTCCTCCGCCGACATTTCCACGTGCAGGATGATCTCGGTGCGCTCCGGCAGGTCGTCCAGGACTTCCGTTTTCAAACGGCGCAGCACGAACGGCGCAATCAGGCGGCGCAGACGCATGCGCGCATCAGGGTCGGCGTCCTTTTCGATTGGTATGGCAAAATTGCGCCGGTATAGCTCCATGGACCCCAGCAGGCCGGGGTTGACAAAGCTGAACAGCGAATACAGGTCTGTCAGGTTGTTCTGGATGGGCGTGCCGGTGGTTACCAGCCGAAAACCGGCCTTGAGTTTGCGCGCCGCCCGGGCGCGCTTGGTGGCCGGATTGCGAATGGCCTGGGCCTCATCCAGCACGGCGCTGTGCCAGTCCACCCCGGTGAGTGCCTCCTCGTCGATATGCAGCAGGCCGTAAGTCGTAACCACCAGATCAAACGGGCCGGCGGCTTCCAGCAGCTTTGCCCGGGCCTCGCTGAGGCCGGTACAGGAGATGACGTTCAGGGTCGGTGCGAAGCGACGCGCCTCGTGCACCCAGTTGGCGCATACCGAGGTGGGCGCCACCACCAGCGCGGGACCGTCCGGCGCGCGCTGCAACAGCAAGGCCAGGGCCTGCACCGTTTTGCCGAGACCCATGTCGTCCGCAAGGCAGGCGCCGGCGCCCCATTGGCTGAGGCGGGCGAGCCAGCGAAAGCCTTCCAGTTGATAGGGGCGCAACTCGGCCTGCAGGGTGCCGGGCAGTTGCGGCTCGAAGGCTTGCGCGTCCCGCAGCCGGGCGCACAGCTGGTGCCAGCCGGCGGCGGCCTCCAGCGTGGTCTGTTCCAGAAAGTCCTGCAAGGCCGGCGCGGTCATGGCGTGGAAACGCACAGACCCTTGCGCGGCCGGCGCCGACAGGCTGCGCAGGTCGTCGAGTTGGCGCCGGAAAGACGCCGTCAAGGCAATAAACTCACCGTCTTCCAGCTTGAGGAAACGCGCGTCGGGCTGTTTGTCCAGCAACGCAAACAGGTCGCGCAGGCCGAGCACTCGGCCCTGGTCGATTTCAAGCTGGCCGGATGCCTGGAACCACTCCGCCGCGGATTTGACGTTCAACTTGAGCGCGTGCGGCTGCGCGCGGGCTGCTATCCTGAACGATTCAGCGCCGGGCCATAAGCAGCGGGCCTCGGCGGCATGGGCTTGCTCCAGCAGTTCCAGGCAATCCAGCGGTTCCGGCAGCGTGATTGACTGCTGCGCGCCGCCCAGCGCCGCCAGCAACGGACAGGCGGCAATCAATTCCTGCACCGCTGCGCGTTCAGCCTTGAGGTCACGTTGCGCCTGCACCGTTTCCCCGTTCCGGTTGGCAAACACCGTGGCGCCGCCCAGGCCCGGCTCCATGTAAGTGGCAGTATGCGGCGCCGGTTCCACCACCAGCTCCACGTGCAGGCCGCTGCCTCGCGGTTCCAGCTTGACCCAGGGTTGCGGGTCCGCGGCAATCTGCTTGATGGTCTCGGCAGTCTCGCGGATGGCGCCCTGTACCCGTACCGCAGCCGTCAGGCCGGCAACGGCTTCCAGTAGCCGCGCCCGGGCGGAAGCCGGTAATTCCAGTCCTTCATCGGGAATAATGTTGAACAGGCGTTTATGCCCGGCGTTGAATTTGGTCACCTCACAGCGGCGTTCGTTGACCATGCGGGCTGCATATCCCGACTCAATGGCATCCATGCCATGGGGATCAATGTAAACGATGACCGTGTTCTCGCCCTCTTCATCTACGGATAATTCCGGCTCGGTGCGCACGACGTCGATCAGTTCACCGTCATCCGCATGATAAACGTGCGGGTGGCCGGCCAGTTCATATAATCCGGCAATGGGCACGTAAAACCGTTTTTGGCCTCTGCGACCGGTCTGTTGCTGTTTGATGGTGGCGATCGCGGCGCGGTCCTGTTCCAGCAGGAAGTCCATCTTGCTGGCCTTGGACAGCAGTTGCCTCGGAGTCAGGGCGCCGCCATCATACCAGTCGCCCTCCTTGTTTGCGCGTTGCTCGCGTGGCGTAATGGCAAAGTTGCCGTACTTGTCAGCAGCGATGTCCCATACCAGCCGCCGCGGCGACTTTCGAGTGGTTTTCCTGGCAGTCGGTTTGCGTTTGCCCTTCAGTTCATAGGCGAAACGCTCCATTTCCTTGAGCGGATATTCCCACTCGGGCACAGGTTGCACCAGGGACACCAGCGACACTGTGCGGAGGTCGGCGTGCCTTGCGACAAAAAAATCACCGGGCTTCCCGGCAGTTTGCCCCTTCTGTTGCGTGATGATGATCTCGTGGCACTCTGCTTCAACCCAGTGGTATCCGTGCAAATGCGCCCGCCGCCCGAGCTGCTCCAAAGTCTTCCGGTCGCGCAAGTGCTGCTCACCCTGCCAGCAGCTCGCGAGCTGGGAAAAAAGCGCATAGAACGGCGCGTTCCCGTAATGCGGCCAAAAGGGTGGCGCCCGGTATTTCAGCTGCGCCACGGTCGAGATCATACGCACGATATGCGATGCGGCCTGCTCTCCGGCCGCCGCCCGAATCAGCTCCTTCAGCAAGGTCATGCTGGCCGGGGTGTCGCTGCGTAACAGCGACAACAGCGACAATGAAAAGGCGCGTGCAGATGGAAACACGGTACGTTTACGGGTGACTTTTTTCTCTTCCGCAATGGCCGTCCGGATAAATGCCTCGGCTGCATCATCCTTGCCCCGCAAGGTAGCGATGAAGGCGCGGGTGGCGCAGACATCGATTCTTGCGCGCTCGGACTGGTCCGCCTCCCGCTCCAGTGTATCGAGTATGGAACCGGCTTCATCCAGGCGGCCTTGCAGGATGCGGACGAAGGCAATATCGCAGAGATACGGGCTTAGGTCAGGGGCCAACTGGTAACAGGCCTTGATGATCGACTCCGGTTGCGCGAAGGTTTCAATCACCTGGGTCAGACTGCCTGCCAGCGCCGCCGCAAGGTGTTGCGCCGGCACGCTCCGCAACAGTGGCGCGGCGCCCGGTTCCGCCAGGAAACGCCAGTCATCAGCGTTGAGCTCAGGATAGTTCTTGTCTATTTCCGCAAAGCGCCCGAGCACGGTGAGACAGCGCAGGTCCATCGCTTTTCTGTCAGGCCCCCGGTAAGAGTTCCAACCCGCCGGGCCCTCGTGTTCGAACGCGCCCCGCAGCTTGTCCAGCACACCCAAAAGATGCGCCTCCAGCGTAAGCCACGGCGCCCAGGATTCATCGAGCCGGGCATCCCTGTTAAACGAGTCTATGGAAACAATCCCGGCGTTTCCAAGCTCCTTAATTGCCGCTACGATCTGCCCGCTCTGCAGGCGCTGTTTGCCGGGCCTGGGCGCGGCATACGCAACCGCTTCCACAACCCGCACCTGGGCAACGTGGTGTGGATAAAAAACGCCGTATACCAAAGCCGCGGACTGCGCGGCAGGAGAGAGGTTTTTGTAGATTTCGGAGTAAGCTGCGGCTGACGGCATACAGGCAGAGAATGCCTTGAACAAGGACGTTCGTCAAGACCTTCGCGCAAGCGGACTGCGACATCAAAATTGCCCTGAAGTATGTTATAATTGCCTCGGCATTGTCGGATAGCAGATTGAAATCCTGCCGGGACTGCGACATGACCGTTCCGCTGGCAACCGATATCAGACTGCTGCCTTTACGTCGTTCAATCAACCATGTCGGGCGGTTGCTATGGGCCGCCCTGTAAGCAGGAGGAGCTATGAATAATTCAATATATCGTCGTATTTTCGGGGGGGGGGGGTCCATAGCCACCGATTTCAACGCGGTCAGGGATACACATATTAGGCAGCCCCCCCAATACCAACAGTTGATCAAAACCAGCCCCAAC
>VYCZ01000460.1:0-928 GCA_009843675.1 Gammaproteobacteria bacterium
CCAGCGCGGCCTCAATCTCCGCCGGATACACATTCACGCCGCCGCGGTTGATCACGTCCTTGTCGCGTCCGTGCAGGATGATATGTCCGCTGCCTGTTTTTTCGGCAAGGTCGCCGGGATAGAACCAGCCTTCCCGGTTGGTCGCGTGTTCAGTCCCGTCGGCATCGATAAAGCGTCCGGCGACACTCGGCCCGCGGTAGCGCAGACGCCCGGTTTCTCCCGGTTTTACCAGCCTGTTTCCACTATCCACGATCTGGACTTCGGTCCTGAAGGTGGGGCGCCCCGCCGTGTGCGCATAGTCATCGAACTCACCGGTATCCAATACGGAAATACCGCCGCCTTCGCTGGAAGCGTAATAACCGATCAATCCGGGATTGACTTTCTCCCGTATCTCCCTGGCTTCTTGCGGGTACAGCGCGGCGCCGCTGACCAGCAGCTTTTCCAGTCGAGGCAGTAACATTTCACCTTTACAAAGGGGAAGCAGTCCGCGCAGCTGAGTCGGCACCATGAACGTAACGGTCGCGCCTGCTTCGTTGATCGCCGCAACCAGTTGTTGGGGTTCATGGGGGGGAGGATCGAGAATAACCGTGGCGCCGGCGGCAAGAAAAGCCATGGCAAAAGAGCGCCCAGCGCCGAAGAACAGGGGGGTCAACCCCAGAAACCGGTCCCGGGAGTTAAACCCGATGGTTACCCACTGGCTGATGAAACGCTGGTACATCTGTTCATGGGTAACCAGCGCGCCCTTGGGCTTGCCGGTGGTGCCGGATGATAATGAAATGAGCAGGGCCAGGTCGGGATGATCCGGCATCGGTGGCAGGCGGCCGGGGTCGGCTTCTTGCAGGTCCTTGTTGATCGTAAGGGTCTCGATGCCGGTCTGCGCGCCTGCATCCTCCTCCAGTAAGAGCAGGTTTGCCTGGAAGGCTGTCGC
>VYCZ01000460.1:938-4243 GCA_009843675.1 Gammaproteobacteria bacterium
CTGTCGCCGCGCCTGCCCTTTCGGTTGAAGTCCAGCGGTGGTCGATTGGCAGGATAACCGCGCCGAGCCGGGCCAGGGCGTAGTGCAGAATCAGGTGGCAGGAGTGTTCTTTCAGGGCGAGGCCGACCCGGTCTCCCGGCCTGATCCCGCGCTCGTGCAGGTACGCGGCATATCCCTGAACGTGCTGCCACAGTTGAAGATAATTGATCCGTTGACTACGATATTCGATGGCCGTCTTGTCGCCATTACTGTCGGCATGGCATTGAAGTATGGAAGCCAGGTTCATGAATGGAAATCAGTCGAGGTGGTAGATGCGCCGCACGTTGTCCCGCAGAAACTTTCGCATCACCTCCGGTTTCAGCCCGAGGGCGTCAATCTCCTGTCTGGTGCGTTTGAAATTCAGTACCGGAAAGTCCGTTCCGAAGATCACCTTGTCCTGGCCGTAGCTGTTCAGGTAGTTGACGAAGCTCGCCGGCCAGTATTTCGGACTGTGGGCGTCCCCGCCGATATAAACGTTCTCGTGCTTCCACGCCATGGCGATCATCTCGTCCGCCCACGGGATACCCACGTGAATACCGACCAGCCTGAGTTCCGGAAAATCACAGGCCACCGGATCCAACTTGATGGGTTGTCCCACGCTTTTGCAGGGGAACTCTTTCGAGTAGATCATGGATTGTCCGACCTGTAACTGTATCGGGACATCCAGTTCGCAACACTTTGCATAAAAGGGATAGTATTTTGCATGGTCCGGCGCCAGTTCGAACCAGTGCGGATAAAGATGGGCGCCGATAAAGCCCATGTTACGGACCGCGTTTTCCAGTTCCCTGACCCCGGCCATGCCCATGAACGGGTCGATGCCCAGCAGTCCGGAGAAGTGGTCGGGGTGTTTTTTGACGGCGTCGGCAACGATCTCCGGCGGCAGGTGATAACAACCCGGCAGACCGGGCCGACCGGCCTTGGCGGCAATCAGGAACCCGTGTTCGATGCCGGCTTCCTGCATGAGGTCTATCATCTGTTCCAGCGATAACCCCTGCATCAGACCCTTCTCCGCTTTCATTTTGCCTGCGAAGAACTCATCGCGCCATCCCGGACGCTGCGACAACGCTTGTTCCGTCCAGATATTGACGACGGCATCAATGGCTTTTAGATTATCGGGCATTATTTATCTTAACACGAGACCAGGACTTTTTAATGGAAGAGCAGGTACGCGGGTGCAAGCAATTTGAAATCCTGGCTATGAATACGACATTTCGGGGGCTGTTACATGTTGCTTGAGTTTCGGCAATAAAGTATGCGTTTGCTCTGCCCCGGATTTTTACGGGCCTCAGAGGAAACCCGCCTGTTATGATAAACTTGTCTCCATGACGCTAACTTACAAAGACAACCCCTTTCGCCCGGATTTCGGCGGTATGCCTCCGTTGCTGGCAGGGCGCCACAGGGAGTTGATTGAGCTGGACACCGGCCTGGGGCGGTTGCAGCAGGGCATCACCCCGCCCACTGTCATCATCAGCGCCCCGCGCGGCATGGGCAAGTCGGTGCTGCTCAACAAGCTGGAGCGGGATGCCAACGAAGCCGACGTTAAAATCAGTAAAACAAACGCCGGCACTATCAAGACCTTGCGGCAACTCACGGCATGGCTAGCCCCGGACCTGGTGAAAGCAGCGCGCAGCGGCGGCTTCAGGTTCGGCGGGAAGTTCCTGAGCG
The DNA here is from genome assembly GCA_009843675.1 of Gammaproteobacteria bacterium. Classification (GTDB taxonomy): domain Bacteria; phylum Pseudomonadota; class Gammaproteobacteria; order Eutrophobiales; family Eutrophobiaceae; genus JAAXHV01. The sequence goes on from VYCZ01000460.1 coordinate 2,643, forward strand.
CAGGGTTGGATTTCAGCAAAAACCGGGGGGAGGCCGCCGGCGAACCGGAATGGGCAGTGTTGCTCCAGGATGCCCTGTTGAAGCGGCACAGGACGAAGCCTTTGATCATCTGCGTGGATGAGGCGCACGTACTTGAGCCTGATGTAGCCCTGGCCTTGGGCAACTTGCGCCATCGCATGAACGATGCCGGACATCCGGTGTGGCTGCTGCTGGCCGGCACCCCGGGTCTTGATGCGGTACTGAGGGGAGTAAAGGCCACCTTTATCGAACGGGTAACGCGTCTCAAGCCGGTCTTACTGTCAGAGGAAGAAGCGGCTGAAGCGGTGCAGGCGCCGCTGGCCGCGCGCGGCTGGCAGGTGTCGGATGAGGCATTGGCGGACTTGGTAGCAGACTCGGACGGGTATCCCTACTTCCTGCAGCTATGGGGTAGCGAGGTGTGGAAGGCCAGCGTGGACTTGGGCCGGACCGGCCTGGACGGAGACACGTTGAGCAAAGCCGCCGTTGAGGTAAAGCGGCAGCGGGATGAGTTCTATTTCCATCGCTATACCGAATTGATGGACTCGGCCCGTTACGAGCCGTTTCAGGGAGTGGACCTGGCTGCCGTAACCCTGGCGGTTATCAACGCGGTGCGGCGTGACAAAGGCGCGACGCTGGCAGACGTCACGGCGGCTATCCAAACCGGACTCCCGCCGAATAGGGAGCCAATCTCCATTCGCGAGTATTTCGAGGCCAGAGGCTTCATCTGGGCGGCCACGCCGAACCGTTATATCCCTGGCATTCCATCTTTGACGGGTTATGTCGAGGCACAGTTTACCGGTCGATAACCACTCGATAGTTCCCGCCTGACAGCCGCTATTCGTAGTCCTGAAGCCGCTCGACAATCTCCGCAATTTCGTAGCGCCGGAGGCGCGCTGGCAAGGCAGGGCGGTATATCCGTTTCCAATAGTCCTCTGTCTGCTCCAGGTCCCGGCAAAATGACTGGCGCCGGGTTTGAAAATTTGCCTCGACTTCGTTGCGCCTCGCGATTTCGTGTTGATCAAGCGGATAAGGCAGGTTTGCATTCAGTCTCTCGAGCAATGCGTCAGCGACGTTTTCACAAACCGGGGTCGGCGCGGAATTTCCCGCCCCTTTAATGTCATCGATAGCATAAGCGGCGGCGACAACCTGCCCGTTTTTGTCCTCTTGAGGTAACTACTCGCCCCCTGGCCCGGCAGTTACATAAATCTTTTATCTGACCAATTGACTAAACTCGTAAATTTCACCCTTGAACTTCTGCAGACAATGTATATCTCTTTCGCTGAGTTTGTCCGAGCCCTATTCTAACACTCGCTGGTATCACCTCGCGCCATGTTACTTGAGTGCTGGCAGTACCACTTCTGCAAACAGGCGTGTTTGTTCAACCATGGCTACCTGTCTCGCCGAGTGAGGTGTTGCAACCGGGGAACCGCCCAGGATATAAATGTGGTCGAGATCATACTCCATTAGTACCTGAAGACGCTCAAGGCACTTATCCGGCGGGCCGCAGATGGAAAACCAGTCAACAAAATAAACGTGGACCATGGACAGGTGGGCGCGTTAATCCAGAGCAAGTTGTTGCATGT
>VYCZ01000460.1:4253-5062 GCA_009843675.1 Gammaproteobacteria bacterium
TCATAGCCCTGCTGCATTTTTTCCGCCAGGGGTTTCAATTGCGCCGGCAGGTGGTCCAGGGGCGCGTTCCTCATGCCGGTAAAATGGGCAACCATGCCGGAGATCATCCTGCCCAGGTTGATTGCGGTTTGTTCATCCCGGTCGCAAACCAGGTTGATGTAAGCGCCGATCTGCAGGTCGCTACGCTTCCGGCCTGTCTCACGTAATCTTTGTTGCGCCGTGGACAGCGCCCACTCGATTCGTTCCGGCGCGCTGCCAACGGCAAAGCTGATACGGTCGGCCACGTCCGCCGCCATGCGGATGGTTTTTGGTCCGGTGCAGGCGATATCTATCGGTACCGGCCTCACGTTGTCAGGGTCCAGCCAGCGTAAACCTGAAACCTGTTCTCCGCGCCGGACCGTCTCTCCGCTGGAGTAGGCGCGAACCTGTTCAACGTATGTTCTTAATTGCTCCGTGGTGGCATTGCCGCGGCCAATGTGCGCCAGCGAAGAATCACCCCTGCCAATACCGCAGATGCAACGCCCGCCGGATTCCACCTGCAATGTGGCGATGGCAGAGGCAGTCACCGCGGCATCGCGCGTCAAGGGGTTTGTGACCCCTGTTCCGAGTTTCAGGCGCGTAGTATTTGCCGCGGCCAGGCTGAGTTGCCCATAGGGTTCAGGGCTCAGGTTCTGTGTATCCGGACATAACAGAATATCGAAGCCCATCTCTTCTATTTTTCCAGCCAGGTTTGCCGTATGGCCGGGTGAAACTTCCATAACGATGCCGATTTCTTTCATAGTTCCCCTTGAAGACCCCCAATACCGTTC
>VYCZ01000086.1:0-218 GCA_009843675.1 Gammaproteobacteria bacterium
TATTCCTGGTATGCGCGCAGCAAATCGATGGCGGAAACCCTGTTGATGTCCGACGACTATGCCGCCCTGTCCCGCACCATTTATCGCCCCGCCGCCGTTTACGGACCCGGCGACAGGGAAATGCGCCCCCTGTTCCGCCTCATGCGGCGCGGCTACCTGGCGGGGACCGGCACACCCGGCGCCAGGAACAGCCTGATCCACGTAGCCGACCTGGTAAA
>VYCZ01000086.1:228-669 GCA_009843675.1 Gammaproteobacteria bacterium
CTCCTGATGTGGCTGCAGGCCAGGGAAGCGCAAGGACTGTTCGAACTGGACGACGGCACCAATGAAGGCTACCGCTGGGAAGATATCGCCGCGGCAGGCGAAGCAGCCTGGAAGCGCCGTATAATCCACATCCGGGTACCCGCAACCCTGCTGAAATGCGCGGCCCACGCCAATCTCCAGCTGGCCCGAGCCTTCCGCTATCCAGCCATGCTCACCCCCGGCAAGGTCAACGAGATCACCCACAAGGATTGGGTATGCGATAATACGCCGCTAACGGCCACCCTGGGCTGGAAACCGCAAATCCGCCTGCACGACGGCATTGACACAGCAATATAATGTGTCCGGAATGACTTATATGATCTCAATAATCCACCCGGAAGGGTTATCATATAAGCCATGGAGGAATGTCATCCGCAGGGACAGCGGATGATAAAGCGTACA
>VYCZ01000086.1:679-5050 GCA_009843675.1 Gammaproteobacteria bacterium
CATATAAGCCATGGAGGAATGTCATCCGCAGGGACAGCGGATGATAAAGCGTACAAGGACGTATTCACAGCGTGTCCGGAATGGCTTATATGATCCATATAATCTACCCGGAAGGGTTATCATATAAGCCATGGAGGAATGTCATCCGCAGGGACAGCGGATGATAAAGCGTACAGGGATGTATTCACAGCGTGTCCGGAATGGCTTATATGATAACCCTTCCTGCCGGGAATCTGCACCAAACCTGGAGAACGGTTAATAATGGCAAGTTATGAAGAAATCCTGGAAAAAGTAATCGGCGAACTGTCCGCCCTGACTGCGACGGACGCCAACCTGACGGAAAACTCGGAACTGGTCACCGAATTGGGCCTGGATTCATTCAAGGTCCTGGACCTGCTGATGGACATAGAGGATGAATTCGACATATCCATGCCGGTCAACCTGCTGGCCGACGTCCATACCGTCAAGGACCTGGCAGAACGGATACACGCCGTCATCAACACGGAACCCGGGACATGAGCCTGTTTGACAAATTTCAGCCCCTGCTGCAGGACCGGCAGAGCCTGCTGGGCCAGGACGTAGACCCTTTCGGCGCGCCCATTGAAGAAATCTACTCACCGACGGAAGCGCGCATCAACGGCAGGAAAACGATCCTGGCCGGCACCAACAATTACCTGGGCCTCACCTTCGACAAGGAATGCCTTGATGCGGCCCATGCCGCGCTGGACGAACTGGGCACCGGGACAACCGGCTCAAGAATGGCCAACGGCAGCTTTTCCGGCCACCGGGCGCTGGAACGGGAAATCGCCGCATTCTACGAATGCGAAAAGGCCATCGTATTCACCACAGGCTACCAGGCCAACCTGGCGGTGATATCCGGCCTGGCGAATAACGAAGACACCATAGTCATAGATGCCGACAGCCACGCCAGCATCTACGACGGGTGCCGGCTGAGCGGCGCAGACATCGTGCGCTTCCGCCACAATAATCCCGACGACCTGGACAAACGCCTGAAACGCCTGGGAGAGCGTGCGGCAAACACACTGGTCATCATCGAAGGCATCTACAGCATGCTGGGGGACAAGGCCCGCATCCGGGAATTCATCGAGGTGAAAAACGCTCATCAAGCCCTGCTGCTGGTAGATGAAGCCCATTCGCTGGGCGTGCTGGGCGAGCGCGGCAGGGGCCTGGTGGAAGAGGCCGGCGTCATCCACGAAACGGATTTCATTGTCGGCACCTTCAGTAAAAGCCTGGCCAGCACCGGCGGGTATTGCGTCAGCAACCACCCGCAGCTTGACCTGATACGCTATGCGAGCAGACCGTATATCTTCACCGCGTCGCCCTGCCCTTCCGTGATCGCGTCCACCCGGGCAGCGCTGAAACGGGTGGAAAACGGCGCCGACCTGCGCGCCCGGCTGTGGCGTCACGCACAGCGCCTGTACCGGCACCTGCATGACGCCGGTTATGAACTGGGCCCCGAACCCTGCCCGGTGATCGCGGCCCTGCTGGATACTCGGGAGCAGGCCCTGGCGCTGTGGCGCGGCCTGCACGAGCACGGAGTCTATGTGAACCTGATCTTCCCGCCGGCGACGCCCGACGGCAAATCACTGGTGCGCATAAGCGTCTGCGCCGCCCATACCGATGAACAGATAGACAAAATCTGCGAGGCGTTCAGCGTATTAGCGTGACGGACGACGGTCTTTACCGCCGGGTTTTCAAAAACTCCGCCATGCTGACCGCGGGCAAACTGTATACCGCCCTCGCCGGCCTGGTGTACCTTGCCCTGGCCACCCGCGCCCTGGGCGCCCATAATTTCGGCGTTCTTATCCTTATTCACGCCTACGCCGTCGCGATCCGGGACTTTATTACTTTAAAGACTGCGCAGTGCGTGGTCAGGTACGGCGCGCTGTGCCTGGAGAATAATGCGCGGGAGGATTTCCAGAAACTGGTCAAATTTACAACGCTGCTGGACATCGTTTTTTGCGTTATCGGCACATTGGTGGGTATCCTGGCCTTATCCAGGGTCGGGCCCTGGTTCGGTGTAACGGAAGATCTGGAGCTTGTGGCAGCCGTTTACTGCTGCATGATCCTGTTCAACTTCAAGACAACTTCCCTGGGCCTGCTGCGTCTGTTTAACCGCTTTGACCTGGTGGCGCTGATGCTGATGGTCGTCCCGACGATCCGCCTCGCCGGCGCCTGTACCGCCTACTTCTTCTACCAGCATATCAGCGCATTCCTCCTGTTCTGGTTTCTCGCCGGCGCCGTGCAGTGTCTGGCCACCGTCTGGTTCGGCTGGCGTGAATTCAGCCGCCAGGGATTCGGCAAGGATATGAACCTCAGCATGAAATACCTGATCAGGCCCCATGAAGGAATTATTTCGTTTATCTGGGCCTCCCATGTGAACAGGACCCTGTATACCTCGACTGTACATGTTGCCACCCTCATCATCGGCGCCATGTCCGGACCGGCGGGCGCCGGCCTGTTCAAGATCGCCCAGGAATCCGCGGCCGTGCTGATCAAGCCCGCCCAGTTATTCACTGAAACGGTTTACCCGGAAATGACAAAAATCGCGGTGACAAAACAATTCAACCGTCTCTGGAATGTCATCAGACACTCGGCCCTGGCCGGCGGCGCCGTTGCCGGTTTCATCCTGCTGCTGGTTTTCCTGTTCGGACAGTCCCTGCTGGGCCTGTTCTTCGGCGCGGAATACGTCAGCGCCTACGATATACTGGTACTGCTCATGATCGGGGCTGCCATCACGATGGCCTCCTTCGCCCTGGAACCCGCCCTGTTTTCCATAGGCCGTCCCGAGATATCCATGCACATCAGGGTCTTCACCACCATACTGAACATAACCATCCTGGTCCTGCTGTTGCCGGAAATCGGCCTGGTGGGCGCCGGCATCGCCGCCATCGCCGGGAGCCTGGCAACGGCCCTGCTATTGCTGTTCTATACCAATCGCCTGGTTAAGAAATCCGCAGATTACGCAGATTAACGCAGATGTAAAAAAAGTTATATCTGCGTTAATCTGCGCCATCTGCGGATAATTCCTTACGCAGTGCCTGTGTGATCTCGGCCATTATCGATACCGCGATCTCGGCCGGGGAGCGGGCGCCGATGTCCAGTCCCACCGGAGCTTTCAGGCGGGCGATTTCAGCCTCTCCCAGCCCGGCTTCCCGCAGGCGCTTCACCCTGGCGGCCTGGGTCCTCCTGCTGCCCAGGGCGCCGATGTAGAACGCCGGTGACCGCAACGCCGCCTGCAGGGCCGGATCGTCCAGCTTGGGATCGTGGGTCAGGGTCACCAGGGCGGTGCGCGTGTCCGGGGACAGGACCTCCAGGGCGTAATCGGGCCATTCCGTATTGAGGGTCACCCCGGGGAAACGGGCCTCGCTGGCGAACGCCTGCCTGGGATCCACCACGACCACGTCGTAGCCACAGGACAGCGCACAACTTGCGAGGTGCTGGCCGGTATGCACCGCGCCGATGATAATCAGGCGCAACGGCGCGTTGAATGGCTGAACGAACCAGTCCTGTCCCCGGACATCGCGCCGCACACACCGGTCCGTTCTCAGGGCCTGCATGGCGAGTTCATGGAGTTCCGCATGCTGCTCATCGACGTGCAGGCCGGGTTCCAGGACAAAGCTCTCATGGGTATCCAGGTCCCTGAACAACACGCAGGGCCTGTTTGCCGAGCGGCAGGCGTTTAACTGTTCCAGCGACTCTTTGCGCATCTCAGCGTATGGGTTCCACGTAGACCTTTATGCGTCCGCCGCAGGCCAGGCCGACTTCCCAGGCCATCTCGTTGGTGACGCCGTATTCCAGCATACGCGGCTGCCCGGTCCTGATCACCTCTTCTGCCTCACCGATCACGGCAGTCTCCACGCACCCTCCGGAGACAGAGCCGACGAAGTTGGTCTGCCCGTCCACCAGCAACTGGCTGCCGCCGGGGACCGGCGCCGACCCCCAGGTCTCGACCACGGTCGCCAGGGCGACGTCCCGGCCTTCGGCCAGCCATTCGAACGCCGTATTGAGAATGTCTTGATCCGCCATACGCACTTACCGCCTGTTCGTCATTCCTGCTCAAAACCTGTTTGTAAAATGTAACGTTAGCATATAACCTGTCCCGGTTTGCCGCAACACCACTGCCAACATGTCCAAACTGAAATACCCCGGCTTCGACACCATCAGCCTGCATGGCGGGCAACGCCCCGACCCGGTGACCGGCGCGCGCGCCGCGCCCATCTACCAGACTACCTCGTTCGTGTTCAACGAAACGGACCAGGCCTCCTCCATGTTCGACCTCGCCAGGTCGGGACATGTCTATTCCCGCATCTCCAACCCGACGGTGGCGGTGCTGGAAGAACGCATTGC
>VYCZ01000130.1 GCA_009843675.1 Gammaproteobacteria bacterium
CCGGCCGCGCCGCGAACAGCCGCAGAAACACCGGCAGCGCCAGCGCGGCCATGGCGTAAAAGCTCAAACGCCACCCCCAGGTCTCGATCAGGTACCCGGACAGGGCCGGCGCCAGCATGGTTGCTACGCCCATGCCGCCGGACAGGTAGGCGGTGTAACGGGCTGAATCGTCAATATCGAATATGTCCCGTAACATCGCCCGGGTAACTACGGTTGCAGTGGCTATGCCGGCGGCTTGCAGCAGGCGGAACAGAACCAGCCACGGCATGGTACTGCACAGGGCACAGGCCAGACTCGCCAGGATAAACACGCCGAACCCCAACAGGAACACCGGCCGCCGGCCGAACCGGTCCGCCAGCGCCCCGTGCACCGGCTGCGCCAGGGCCAGCCCCAGCAGGTAGATGGAAATAACAAACTGCACCGTTGACAGCGGCAGGTCAAACTCGTCCCCGATAGCAGGCAAGCCCGGCACCAGCGCGGTCATGGCAAGCGGGGAGAAAGAGCTCGCGACAATCAGGAGGGTAACGGGTGGTTTTTTTGACATGTCAATGAAGCCCCCTATTCGTCATTCCAGGCATCCATTCGTCATTCCAGGCATCCATTCGTCATTCGGCGAAAGCAGGAATCCAGTAGGCAACAGCGCGTTGTTGGCGCACCTTATAATGAGTTGTTTGTTTGACTGGATTCCGGGTCAAGCCCGGAATGACGGACGGAGCGCCTGGGACAACGACCAGGGGGCACGTGCGAGGCACGAAGAAGCAGGAACCGGCAACTGCGTTTTCAGTTACCCTGCCCGTCGATATACTTCTTGAAATACGTCCAACTGGTCTCGTTCGGTCGGGTGTCGTCGCCCGGCGGCGGGCTGGTGTATGCCGGGTAGTTGGCCCTGATTTCATCCTTCATCAGCGCCGGCAGGTCGTCCCAGCTGTTCAGCTTTGCGCCTACTGCGTTGAAATACGTCAAGCCGGCGCGGCTGCCCATTTTCATCCACGGCAGCCAGGGGGCGATGCGCACCCAAGCGACGTTGACATTGGCGGTATCCGTGGACAGGTCGGCAATATCGTTGATATCGGCAGTAAAATCGAAGATCTCCGTGGCATGGTAGCGGTTACCCACGTACGGTTGGTAGTCTCCGCCCAGCGGGTTGGTATAAAACAGTGGGATTTCATACGCCAGGAACGCAGTATCGCCTATCATCATGGGCTCAAACAGGCGTTGCTTGCCGTCCCTGCCCACCGTGAAATGGGGTGGCTGGTTCACCGGGTCATTGGCGACGTGCAGCACCTCCACGGTTTCCCCGGTCCAGGGGTTTTCCCACTCGCGCAGTATTTCCCCCGTTTGCGGGTCCAGGTACAGCATGATTTCCCGCGACACCATACGGTATCCCTCACCTTTTTCCGCATCGTTGACGGTGACGCACTGCCGGACGTTCATGCCCAGCACCTTGAACAGCATCCTGTCCCGCTCTCCCGGCACACGGGCATAGCCCTTGCCCTGCCACATATAGGTCACCGGGTCGTTGTCTCGCAGGGAACAATGAATTTTTCGCTGCGCCTGGATATAACCTTTGCCGGTGGCAAAATCAATCTGTGCAACTGTGTCGGTGGCAGCAAGCAGGGATGCAAAGGCGCAGGTGAGGATAAGTAACGTGGTTTTCATGGTTTTCCGGTTATATCATCAGTGTCGATAACGATACGCCCAAGCCCTTGCCTCGGCAATATCGGTCGCGCAAGCGGGGGTTAATCTCGGGTGTGTGTCTTGCGGGCAGCCCACATCATGACCAGGCCGACGACCAGCACCATCAATGCGACCAGGACAACGCTCATATTCATTCAATTTTTCTCCTCTGGACTCGCAGTCCAGATTAACAATAAACCAACCAGCCCGACCAGCCCGCCCGCAGTGATCTGGGACGGGTCCAGCGCACAAGTGAGCACACCGGTGGCCGTTAACAGGACTCCTACTTGGCGCAAGACCTCATCGATGTGTCCGGTATGGCGTTTCATCAGCAGTAAAAGTTGTTCTAATGAATTGTTCAGGTTGCAGGACTATGTTGCGGCATCAATTATGTCGCTAAGTATAGGTATAGCACTGTCGGCAGTTTCAGGGAAACCGCCGACAGGTGAGCAAGCCCCGGTAAGTATTGGGGGGAACCACCAAGGCATGCTCAGAACCGGTAACGGGCCGTGACGCCCACGCGCCGTTTTTCCGGCAGGGTGACGCCGATGGTTCTATTAGTACTGAAAAGCCCGATTGGAGCTACTTCTACATATCGAATCAAAGCCGGAGAATCTTCGTTATCGAAGACATTGTCCACCCAGACCTCGATGTGAAAACTTCCACTCCTGACACCGCCGCGCAGGTTAACTATCTCCCGGTTGCCAGTATGGGCAAGGTTGTACACCTGATCGTAGCGCTTCGAATTGTAGTTGACATCTGCGCGCAGGAACCAGGACCAGTCGTCCATCATATTGCCGTGCAAGGTGTTCGACAGGTTGATCTGGTGTTTGGATGTTTGAGGTACTTGCGTACCACTGATGATGACATCACCGTTGTCAGCGTAGCCGAACATTACTGCTGACTCCTTAAAACTGTTTGTCGATTCTTCGCCAGGGGCAATCGACTGGATAAACTCGTCAATCTCACTGTCTGTCCAGGCATATCCTAGGCGCATATCCCAGAAATCTGTTAACTCGGCGGCAAGATCAAGCTCGACCCCATTGACTGTAGATTTACCAACATTTTCCAAAATCGAAGTGGTGGGAATAGTTGGGGTATTCACCGTCGTAGTCATGTGCATATCCCTCCAGTCGATATGATAGACGGCAGCATTGACTGTGACCCTGTTGTCCAGCCAAGCAGACTTCATCCCCAGTTCGAAATTCCAAGCAGTTGATTCATCTATGTTGTGGTAAGATGTTGGCAAGCCTTGAGTCCTGTTGTGACCACCTGGTTTATTGCCTCGGGCGATGTTAGCGTAAACCAGAATGTCATCAGTTGCTTCATAACTTGCCGTAAACGTGGGCAGGAACGCGTCGAACGTCTTTTTCTGCCGATTCAGATTGCTAACTTCATCCTCGTTATAGCGAAACTTGGCGCCTAGGGTCAGCTTTTCAGTGAAATCGAACTCAAATGAACCGAATATCGACCAACTCTCGATTTCTTCATTCTTATCCAATAAAAGTGGCGCGCCCGCATAAGTTGCTCGCGAGCCATTAGAACCTGCATCTAATACGCTTTCATCTGATTTATAATAGTAAAATCCGAGCATCGAACGTAGCGCGTTACCATCGTCAATATTCAGTCGCACTTCCTGAGAAAAGTCATCAAAACTCACATCCTCCGCCGTGATAAAACCAAACCTGTATGGGGCGAAATGCAGGAACGGAGGTAAGAATGGTAGAGGAGGCCATCGAGAGACATCACCCCCGCCAAAAGTCTGGTCCTGCCAAAGGTTCTGTTCAACATCGTTGTAACCGGTCACTGAGGTCAAGGTAACCATATCGGTCAAGTCAATATCAGCCTTTAGGCCCAAACGCATACTTTTGGTTTCAACGCCCGACTCGTTAAAAAAACCGGTCTCCAAGCTGGTCTTACCATCGTTGGCTGCCAGCACGTCGCCAACATCTACTCGCCCACAGTAATAACCACTCCCACTATACGCAGGTGTGGCAATCCCAGGCGCACTAGCTTCTGGCGTACCTTGAGGTGGCAATGGCTGCATCCCGCGGGCGACTTGAAAGCAATTGTTGAAACTAGAGGGCTGAAGGTCGATAGCATATTGATCGTCATCGCTGTCTTCGTACATAAAGTGAGCCTGCAGATTGACCTTATCGGTGGGGCTGAGAGTCATTACCGCAGTGATGCTGTTGGTTTCCTCGCCACCGACTTCATCGTCAGTCGTGGGCGCGCCCAGCGCATTGCCCGGAAAATGGTTGTCGTATTCACCACCCCGCTCGTAGTGACTGATGGTGATAGCGAGGCCCGCAGCCTCCCCGATCGGCCCGCTTGCATGCAGATCAACCTGTACGTGGTCACGCTCGCCATACTCGGCAGTCACTTCACCCGCAAACTCATCACCGGGCTTTTTCAACACGTAGTTGACCGCGCCGGCCAGGGTCGAGCGGCCGTACAGGGCGCTCTGCGGTCCCTTCACCACTTCCACCCGTTCCAGGGCGGACAGGGGAACTGTAGCATTGCCTTGCTCAATAATAATGCCCTCCATAAACAGGCCGGCGTTGGCGCGGCCCTGAATGGTGGACTGGCCTCTGATTGCCGGACGGAAATCATTCCTGCCGAAACCCTCGGCGAAGTCGAAACCTGGCGTGTAGTCCGCAATGTCCTGCAAGGAAGCTATACCACGCTGTTCCAGCGCCGCTTCGGTAAAAGCATTGACCGTCAGCGGGATATCCTGCAGGTTTTCCTCGCGCTTTCTTGCGGTAACGATAATTTCTTCTATGGAATCCTGGCCGAATGTCGCCACTGGAAATAACGAGGTCAAGGTAAACGCGAAGACTGACATCAGAACTCCCAAACGGATATCACAAAGATGTAGGATATGTCTAGACATAATGGTTGTCCCCTAACTGATTAAGATAAATATGCCATTATATGTGAAATGGGCTTGCAGGCTTACCCTGTTATTGGGGTCCAGGATCAGCGCTGCCGTAATGCTGTCGGTTTTCTCAACGCCTGCTTTTTTGTCGGTGGCGGTCGTCCCCGGCGGGCTGCCGGGGAACTGGTTGTCGTATTCACCATCCCGCTCATGGTGGCCCAGCGGGACGGCGAAACCCGGCGTAGGGTCTGCAATGTCCTGCAGGGAAGCTATTCCGCGTTCTTCCAGCGCAGATTTGGTGAACGCGCTCACCGTCAACGGCATGTCCTGCAGTTTTTCCTTGCACTTCCTTGCGGCAACGACAATCTCTTCCAGTGCGTTCTGACTATAAGAATACTGTGGAACAAAGGATGTCAACGCGAACGCAAAGGCCGCTGCCAGCACCCCCGCTCGGGTATTAAAAATATAGTGTAACTTATTCATTAAA
>VYCZ01000237.1 GCA_009843675.1 Gammaproteobacteria bacterium
CGGCCAGTGGGGCAAGCTGGTGGAGAGCCTGGTTGAAGGCAAGCTCGTTGAACTGTTACGGGCCCGTAGCATTGATGTGTATCACACCTCTGCGCGGGTCAGGGGGCAACACGGCCCGGTCCAGTGGGAATACGACGTGGTGGCCCACAATGGCGAGGAGGTGGTCGTGGTGGAGGTGAAGTCCACCATGAAAGTGGCTGATGTGCGCGCATTTCTGGCCGGCATAGCGACGTTCAAGCAACGGGAGTGGCGCTACCAGCGCGACCGGGTGTACGGTGCGATGGCGTACTTGCGCGCGGAGGAGGAAGCGGCAGTATTTGCCGAGCGTCGGGGCCTGTTCGTGATACGGGCGACGGGGGACAGCGCCAGCATTGTCAACAAGGATACGTTCCGTCCCAGGTCGTTTGGCTGAATGGCCGGGAGTATCAGTCACACGCCGCCGCGCTGTGCGCTCGCTTGATCACATATGCTTTGCTGACATCTTACCCTAATCTACCGAACAAGGAGGTTCAACATGGCAATCCGCCACTGGCCGCAAACCGAACAACCCCGCTTCAAACTGCTGAACAACGGCCCGCACAGCCTGTCCGATGCGGAACTGGTCGCCATCTTCCTCGGCTCCGGTTACAGCGGCCACAGCGCCGTGGACATGGCCAGGGACATGCTGGCCAGGGCCCAGGGGCTGCGCCCGTTGCTGGAGCAGGACCGCAAGACCCTCATGAAAACCAAGGGGCTGGGTGAAGCGAAATGGGTATTGCTGCAGGCCGCCCTGGAGCTGGGCCGGCGTTTCCTCGAGGCGGAGGTGCGCGCCAGGCCGGCGCTGAGCAACCCGGACAAGACCAAGACCTACGTCAAGGCCTGGCTGTGCCGTTACCCCCACGAGGTGTTCGCCTGCCTGTTCCTGGACAACCGGCACCGTATCATCAACAGCGAGATCCTGTTCACCGGAACCATAGACGGCGCCAGCGTTTACCCGCGCGAGGTGGTGAAGCGCTGCCTGGAACTGAACGCTGCTGCCATTATTTTCGCCCATAACCACCCCTCCGGCATCGCCGAACCGAGCCAGGCCGACCGCCAGATCACCATCAAGCTGACCCAGGCCCTGGCGTTGCTGGACGTGCGCGTGCTGGACCACCTGGTGGTCGGCGACAAGCTGGTGACATCCATGGCCGAGCGGGGTCTGATGTGAATTCCCATTATTGAACAGGGTGTGACTCGAAGTGTGGCCAACCTCCGTCATTCCTGCTCTCCTTACCGTCATTCCTGCGCAGGCAGGAATCCAGTCAATACAACAACTCCTTATAAGGAGTGTCGTCTACTGGATTCCCGCCTGCGCGGGGAATGACGGTAAGGAGTTTGACCACACTTTCAGTCACGCCCTATTGAACACTAACATTGCTTATCGGCAAATATTTGTCTAAACTGGTCAAAATATTTTAACTAAATAGCTTAATATGCAAACGACTACCGTTTCCAAGCTTAAAATGGCCATAAGCGCCTGCCTGCGCCAGGTAAAGGCCGGGGAGGAATTGTTGATCACCGAGCATGGGCGGCCCGTGGCCCGCCTGTTGCCGGTTGCCGATATCGCATCCTTGCCTGAACACCTGGCAGAGATGGAAAAGAAGGGACTATTGAAACGCCCCGGGAAGTCCTTGCCGAAAGATTTCTGGGACCTGCCGCGCCCCACCGACCCCAGCGCGGCGCTGCGTTCCGCGGTATCAAAGGAGCGCTCAGAAGGCTGGTGAAATTCTGGGATACGTCAGCCATCGTGCCCTTGTATGTGCATGAACCGAATACGTCAGTGGTACGGGAGTTACTTGCCACAGATTCCTCTATCATCGTCTGGTGGGGGACGCATACCGAATGCATATCCGCATTGATGCGGCAGGTGAGAACCGGCGGCATCACCAGCCCTGAAGAGCGGGCCTGTCGTCATGTGTTGCATACCCTGGCGCAGTCCTGGTCGGAGATTCAACCAAGTGACGCACTTCGCAGCATGGCTGAACGGCTGCTGGCAGTCCACCCGTTACGTTCGGCGGATGCCCTGCAACTGGCTGCAGCCCTACAGTGGTGCCAGGGACACACGACGGATCAATGCCTGGTAACTTTTGATCAGCGAATGCGTGAGGCGGCATACCGGGAGGGTTTTACTGTTCTGCCTGATGCAGGGTAGTGGCAGCGCTCGTGCCAGTGTTCGTGGCACGCGCGACATACTTGTATAATAGCAGCAAGATAAACATGGTCGGAGGCCATACGCGCCCGCCCCTTGGACACGCGTAGCCGAGATCGATCAACCCGCGCTAAACAGACAGGAGTATATTATGGGAGCTGAAACCATCGAGTACGGCGCCGACAACGCAGAGTTGGAGGCGTTGTTACAGTCAATCGACCGTCCCGGACAGTATTATGCGCATGGCCGGCGTTTCCTGCCGATGCCTCGCCTGGAGGTGGAGCCGGTCGGCATGCTCTCGTTTCCCGTGCCGGCCGCGCAAGTAGCTGAGTTGATAGAGACAGCAACGCGCGCGCCCTACGGCAAGGGCGAAGAAACGCTGGTTGATACCTCGGTCAGGAATTGCTGGCAAATCGAGGCAGAGAAGGTTCACCTGGGGGGAGCCGCCTGGCAAGACAGTTTCGACTGGGCGCTTACGCAAGCCGCTGAAGGACTGGGTTGCCCGCGTGAATTGTTGGAGGCTGAGCTCTACAAACTGCTGATCTATGAACCGGGTGGTTTCTTCTCGGTTCACCGGGACACGGAAAAGACCGACGGGATGATTGCCACGCTGGTCATATCGCTCCCCACCGCGGGTGAGGGCGGCGAGCTGGTGGTGCGGCATAAAGGCGCTGAGGTTGTGATGGACATGACTGCCGGGGAGTCTTCCGAACTGGTGTTTGCTGCCTTTTACGCTGACTGCCAGCACGAGACGCGGCCTGTGTCGGCAGGGCACCGGGTTTCGCTTGTCTATAACCTGGTATTACGCAAGGGCGATGCTGCCGCGTGGGCGGCGCCGGATTATGGCGAACAGGTTCAGGAGATGGCGGGCCTGCTCAGGCAATGGAGCAACGACGGTGACGCGCCGGACAAGGTCGTCTGGATGCTTGAGCACGACTACAGCGAGGCAGGGCTGTCATTCGCTACCCTGAAGAATGGCGACGCCGCGTTAGCGCGTGCGCTTGCCCAAGCGGCAGACCGTGCAGGTTGTGAGTTATACGCGGCGATTGTCCATATCGAAGAATATGGTCCAGGAGTTTATTCAGACGGAGACTACTACCGGGAGCATTACGGCGACTTCGATGACGACGTTGAAATGTTCGAAGTTGACGATTACCGGCATTGGCTGGATGGATGGGCAACGCCGGACGGGATGCGCCCGGCTTTCGGAGCCATGCCGTTGCTGGAAGCCGAGTTGCTCCCGTGCGGCGCATTGGACGATGTCGAGCCGGATGAGCAGCGGGTACACGAGGCGTCCGGTAACGAAGGCATTTCTGTTGAACGTGCTTATCGCCGGGCCGCGCTGGTGCTCTGGCCGCGACAGAAAGCGCTGAAAAACCTTGCCGGCAGCGGTATCGAATGCGCGGTTCGTTACGTTGCGGACGCGTTTGACAGCGCGGATGGAAGTACAGATGCCAGTGAATGGAGCGGCGAACTTATCTACCGGTTGATCGATGCGTGGCCGGAACGACGGGCCTATCTGCGCGCTAACGAAGATGAGGGACGGCGGGAGATGTTGCGTCTCCTGTGCCGGGTACGGGATGCGCGCGCGACGGAGCGTTTTTTGTCCGACATCGTCACAAAACACTACAGCGGGTCGGAAAACCAGGAACTGATAGCCGGCGCCGAAGTTGCCAGCGCGGGTGGCATGCAGCGATTTCTGCCGTCGTTCGTGGCGACGAACCTGCCGGCGCAAACGCAGAGAGTGCTTGAGTTTATCTGCTTGCTTTGTGAAAAATTCGACAGTGTCCGGGACAGGGAAGCCGATCCCGCGTGGCGCGACGTACTCAGAGAAGCCGTTTTCGTCGCGCTGGACGGTTTGCCGCGCGTACTGGCGCCGCCGACACGGGATGATTCATGGACAGCATCCAAACCCAAGCCATTAGGCGCCGATGCCATCAGGGATATCTTCCTGCTCGCCTGGCGCTTTGACTTGCATGAGGAAGCCGATACGGCTGCGCGCACCCTGGCGGAGCACCCCACCCTGGTTACCCCGGACCGGGCGGTTCCGACGGCACTGCAGGAACTATGGGGCCGGGACCGCGCGTTGGCCGAGGCTTCCGCGTTCGCGATATTATGGTGTCATGCAACGGATTATTTGCTTGCGCGTAGCGCGACGCCGCCGGAAGAGCCGACGAACTGGACCATTGCGTTTGAAATCAGCTGTGATTGCGAACATTGCCGAGACCTCGAGGTATTCTGCAAGAACCCGAATGAAACTGTTAAACGTTTCGCATTACGCCAGGAATTACGCGGCCACCTGGAGAAGATCATCCGCGCGCACAGGCTGGACATCGATTGCAAAACGGAACACCGGGGACGCCCTTACAAGCTGGTGTGTACAAAAAACAGGGCAAGCTATCGGCGGCGTCTCAAGGAATATGCGGCTGATGTTTCTCATATGCGCGCGCTGATTGCGGCGGCGCCTGCCGGGAATGGGGCGGGCGTCAGCAAGGACAGGCGGGAACGACTCCGCGCTGCGGTTGCGCGGTCAGGCGAACGCTGAGTTTGGCTCGTTGCTCGCTGATGGTGAGTGAGGGTGTGACTGAAAGTGTGGTCAAAACCCTTGCCGTCATTCCTGCGAATGCAGGAATCCAGTCGATCAAACAGTCGCTCGCGACACATTATAAGGTGTCCCTTCGGGACTTTTTTCCACTGGATTCCTGCTTGCGCAGGAATGACGGACGGGGGCGTCTTTCCTGGTTGTGGTTTGGCCATGTCAGGATGCCCCTACTGATTTTGACCACACTTCCAATCACAACCCGGTGAGTGCCCTAATCCCGCATTAGAAAGTTCAAGAATCAAGAAAGCCTTGCCTGTATAATG
>VYCZ01000061.1:0-578 GCA_009843675.1 Gammaproteobacteria bacterium
ACCCATGGACAGATTAATTTCGTGGGGATCATTCAGGGTCAGAGTAAGAAATTCGGAGACATTACTCTGACCCCACCTATCCCGAAATGCAGGGGTCAGAGTAAAATTTCTGGCGAAATTCTTACTCTGACCCCATTATTCCAAAGATATTTTGCATCGCACAAAAAAAAGGCTAGAATTACCTCAACGTTTTAACCTGGTGTATTAACGATGCAAATTCAAGACAGAGTTGCCGTCGTAACGGGCGGCGCCAGCGGTATCGGCCGGGCCGTTTCCCTGGAACTGGCCCGCAGGGGCATCCGAAAAATTGCCCTTGTCGACCAATCGGAGCAGACGGAGGTTGCCGCCGAGCAGATCAACAATGAAATCACCAGTGAGGTCGCCGTTGCCTGGCGCGGCGATGTGACGGATGATGCGTTCCGTACCCGGATTTTTGATGAGATGGGCGAGCGGTACGGAATCGTCAGCATTTGTGTGCCTGCCGCCGGCATCACGCTGGATGCGCTGGCCGTCAAGATCAACAAGGAATCGGGCAGGGCGGACGTCTATTCACAGGAGAAATTCAGGCGGGTCGTGGA
>VYCZ01000061.1:588-3572 GCA_009843675.1 Gammaproteobacteria bacterium
GTCGTGGATATCAACCTGCTTGCCCCGGTGTACTGGGCCATGGAAATGATCGCGCGTATCGCCGAAGACCGCTACCTGCGCGGACTGAAAAAATGGCACCCCGAAGAGGATGTGCAGGGTACCGTAATCTTCATCGGCTCCGTGTCTTCGCAGGGGGTCAAGGGCCAGGTGTCTTATGCGTCCACCAAGGCGGGCCTGGAAGGCGCCGCGGCGACGCTGATGAAGGAGGCGATCTATTACGGCGTGCGCTGCGGCGTGATCCACCCCGGATATACCGATACCCCCATGGTGCGGGCGCTTGGGGATGACTATATCGAAAGCCACATCCTGCCGGATACCCAGATCAGCAGGCTGATCCGCCCGGACGAGATCGCAGACGCGATCTGCTTCATGATCTCCAATTCCATCGTGTCGGGCGAGTTGTGGGCGGACGCCGGCTGGCATCCGTCTGCGTGAACTACTACTCTATGACAAGTTTCGGGTCGTCTTCCAGAAGGCCTTCGGTGAATATATCGTCGTAACCCTCCGAGGGCGGGTTGCCGTCATGGATGAGGTACCTGCGCTGCTGCAGGTAGGCCTCCCGGATAAACGAGTAGGGATCGATGGATGCCTCATCCACGAATTCCGATGCCTCCAGCAGGTTTGCCCTGTCATTGAGCAGGTTCAGGAACGTGACCGGCAACAGGTATAGCGTCGAGATATACGAGAACGGGTTGGTAAAGTAACTGCTGGCCTCGTCCGGGGTGTTACGCGCGGTGTACGGGCCGAGGAAAGGTACGTACAGGTAGGCGCCCTGGTCGACTCCCCATACCGCCAGGGTCTGGCCGAAGTCTTCTTCATGTTCCTCCAGCCCCATGTCCGTGGCGACGTCTATCAGGCCGCCGAGTCCGATGGTGGAGTTGACCACGAAGCGGGTTACGTCGGAGAGGCCCTGGCCGAGTTTACCCTGCAGGAACGAGTGCAGTATGACGTTCAGGTATTCCAGGTTATCGAAAAAATTCGTAATACCGTCACGCACCGGTTCCGGTATGGCTTTCACATAGTTTTCCGCGATGGGTATCATGATATTCCGGTCGAGATAGTCATTGAACCGGTACATTGACCGGTTGGTCTCTTCATAGGGATCCGGGTTGATTTCCCCGTCAATGGTCTCGGTGGTGGCGCAGCCTGTCAGCAGGGCCACCGCAAGCAATACTGCGAGTAGTGAAAATGGACTGTCCGGTCTGGCTCTATTTGTCATTATGGCTGTTCCCCATCGGCTCATATAACTATTCAGTGTCTGTCTCCATTTCGGCGATCTTGAATAATATCTCTTTCACAAGCCCATTAAAACCTTTTTCTTTGATGACGGCAGCATATTCGGCCCGTTTCAATGACAGGTCGTTCACCCCGTCGGCGCTCACGCTGATTATATACCACTTTCCCTGTTTTTCATGCAGCAGGTAATCCAGGGACACCGGGTCGCCGTCCGGGCGGCGCAGTTCGGTTCTTATTAAGACCCGTCCTCTTTTCATTGGTTCCCGGGAGATTTCCACAAATTCCTCGCCGCCGTAGCCGTCGAAACGGGACGCATAGGTGGCGCTGCTGGAGCGGCTGAATAACCCGGTGAATTCCGTTTTCTGCGCCTCGCTGAGCCGGTCCCGGTGACGGCCCAGCACGACGTTGGCGATGAACGGGATATCGAAACAACCGTTGATATACGGCTCCAGTTCCCCGTAGCGCCCCCGGTAGCCCAGTTCTTCGGCCCGCTGCATCACGCTGAGCAGCTTGCCGTGAAACCGCTCCACGGTCGCGGCGGGACTATCCAGTTCTCCCGCGCCTGCGTGGGCCGGCAGTTGCAGAAGAAGCAAGGCACACAACAACAGACTGCGGTATATCCCCGTCTCACCGTTCGTCATTCCCGTGAAAACGGGAATCCAGTAAGCAACAAAATTCATTATTCCACACCTCCGGATGCATCGGTGTAACTGCGTTGCTTCCAGTGCGCGCCGGCGCCGCGCCAATGCCGCCAGGCGGAACTCCAGGTCATCAGCAGGTACAGCGCGCCGGCAAGCGGAAATGCCGCGCACCAGGCCGGATTCATGCCGTAATAGCGCAGGGTGGGCAGGTAACTGGCGGCCATGAGCAAAATGCCGGCCAGGCCCAGCGACCGGGTGGCGGGGTCGGCGCTGAACAGGCCGGCCGCCGGCAGCACGAAGCCGGCCGTGAGCAGGGCGGTGCACAGGGCCAGCAGCATGAATGAGTGGCGCAACTGGGTGTACGCGGTCCTGGCGATCATGTTCCAGATGCCCGCGAGACCGTCGTAACTGCGCCCGCTGCGCGCCGAGTGCGATAAACCGATCCAGGTGTCCAGGCCGGCATTCCTGAACCGGCGGGCCAGCGCGCAATCATCGATCAGACTGCCTTTTATGGCTTCGAATCCGCCTGCCCGCGCCAGTGAGGCCGTGCGCAGCAGGACGCAGCCGCCGGCCGCCGCGGCGACCATCCTCGAGCCCGTGTTGGACAGGTGAAACGGATACAGCAGTTTGAAAAAATAAACGAATGCCGGCATCAGCAGCTTTTCCCAGAAAGATTCCATGCGCAGGAACGCGAGCAACGATACCAGGTGCAGGTCATGTTCCTGCATCCTGTCCCTGAGCGCGGAAATGGTTCCCGGTTCGAGGCGGATATCGGCGTCCAGCAACAGCATGGTTTCTGTCTTTACCAGCGGCAGACCCTGGTGCAGGGCCCATAATTTACCGCTCCAGCCGGGTTCCAGGGCGCGGCCGTTGACGATGGTCAGGTTTTCGAGACCCGGCCGGCGGGCTTCGGCCACGGTTGCATCGCCGGAGCGGTCGTTGACCAGGACGATACCGAGCTCCCGGCCCTGGGCGGCTATGGAGCGGAGGGTTTCGGCGATGACCCCGGCTTCATTCCTTGCCGCGATCAGCACGGTGACCTCAGACAGGTCCGCGTTCCCGCCGTAGTTGTCCTCCTCCAGTGTT
>VYCZ01000061.1:3582-5019 GCA_009843675.1 Gammaproteobacteria bacterium
CCGGAAAGGTCAGGCCTCCCGTTGCCGTCCGCCTCCAGTGTTGCGCGGCGGCGCCAGGGCAACCAGGGCAGCGCCAGGATACCGGTCCAGAGGATGACTCCCGGTAATACGAGCCAGACTGAATCCGTCAAGCGACCTGTTTGTCCTGTTTATCGCTGTGGAAGACGACCGGCGCCGGTTTGATTTCAGACACCAGGCTGGGTTTTGACAGTGCATCATCCTCAACATAGAGGACGGGCAGTTCCGGAGTCATGTCCCCGGTTGTGCGGGGACCGAGCAGGGCCGCTTTCAGCGCCTGCCACGGACGTTTGATCGCATCCTCCACTGCGGACGCTTCATAACCGCTGTGTACCATGCAGTTGGCGCATTTGGGATTGATGCCGTTGCCGTACCTGTGCCATTCCGTTTCCTCCATGAGGGCCTCGAAGCTCGGCGCGTAACCCTCGCCGACCAGCAGGTAGCAGGGTTTCTGCCAGCCGAAAACGTTCCGGGTGGGATTGCCCCAGGGGGTGCACTGGTATTGCTGGTTGCCCGCCAGGAAATCCAGGTACAGGGACGACTGGTTGAAACGCCACTTTTTCCCTGTTCCCAGCTTGAAGATGTCCCTGAACAGTTGCTTGCTTTCCTTGCGTTTCAGGAATACGTCCTGGCGCGGCGCACGTTCGTAGCTGTAGCCGGGGCTTATGGTGACACCCTCGACGCCCAGTTCCATGGCCATGTCCATGAATTCAGCCACTTCCGCGGCTTTTTCACCCTGGAACAGCGTGCAGTTGATGGTCACCCGGAAACCTTTGTCCCTGGCCTGTTCAATGACCGAGATACACTTGTCGAAGACACCGGGGCGGCACACGGAAGCGTCATGGCGGTCGCGGTTGCCGTCCAGGTGGATGGAAAACGTCAGGTAGGGCGAAGGCGAATAATCAGCCATGCGCCGTTCGAGCAGCAGGGCATTGGTGCACAGGTAGACATATTTCTTTTTGGCGATGAAGCCGCGCACTATTTCCGGCATATCCTGGTGGATCAACGGTTCCCCGCCGGCGATGGACACGACCGGGGCGCCGCATTCATCGATCGCCTGCATGCATTCCTCAACACTGAGGCGCTTGTCCAGTATCTCCTCGGGGTAATCGATCTTGCCGCAACCGGAGCAGGCCAGGTTGCAACGGAACAGGGGTTCCAGCATCAGCACCAGGGGGATGCGCTGTTCGCCGCGCAGCTTTTTCCCCAGAATGTACTTTGAGATACGGAGTTGTTGAGTTAACGGTACGGCCATCAGCAGCCTTCAAGTTTCAGATATTCATTAAAAACAGAGCGTTTCAGCAGGCTGAAACGCTTTTAACGTTCCAGAATATATGATAAAGCGGTAAATGTACAGCTTCATTATAATCCCAAATCCCGCGTTAGAGATCTGCAGCGGGTCTTCACGATAGATTTTGC
>VYCZ01000005.1 GCA_009843675.1 Gammaproteobacteria bacterium
ACCGTTTGTCGCGTGCGCTTATCGGGGATGAACTGGCTGACCAGCTTCAATATCCCAAACTGTTCACCTGGGGCTCCTTGTTCTTTTTTGCTTTGGAGCAAAGAACCAAAGCGTATTTCAACAAACTTTTCAGAGGGGGCATACCGGATGCCTTTGAGTTGATGACGCAGATTTCCAATTATGAAAAGCAGGGTATCAGCTACAAACTTCCGGATAGCGCCCACTCGGAATTATCGAAAAAATGGTGATAATGGTGGATAACGGGGACAGATTTCAATCTGTCCCCAAATTTGTGCATGATGTCTGATACGAAGATACCGTTGCTGCTGGACCGCTACATCGAAATTATCCTGCGCCGCCGCTGGGTGGTTATTGCGCTCGCAACGCTGATTATGCTGGCTGTGACCGGGGGAGTGCGTTTCGTCGGCGTTACCAACGACTACCGCAGCCTGTTTGACGAGGGCAACCCGCAACTGGCCGCTTTCGATGCCCTGGAGGACACTTACACCGAAACCAATACGGCGTTGATCGCCATTGCCCCCCTGGAGGGCTCGGTGTTCACCCGGGAGGCCCTGGGCGCGGTTGAGGAGCTGACCGAAGCCGCGTGGCGCGCTCCTTATTCCACCCGGGTCGATTCATTGACCAATTACAACCATAGCGAGGCGTTCGGCGACGACCTCGTAGTGGAGCCTCTTGTCGATGACGCGCAATCCCTGAGCGATGCCGACCTGCAGAGGGTCGAAGAAATTGCGCTGAATGCAACCGAAATTGCCGGACGACTGGTCGCCCGTGACGGCCGTGTGGCCGGTATGGCGATTACCTTCTCCTTGCCGGAAAACCCCGACGCCGCAGTGATCGAGATAACCGATTATCTCAATACCCTGCTGGATGAGTTACGCACAACGCGCCAGGATATCGCCTATTATCTCACCGGCGACGTTGTCCTGAACCGCGCTTTCGCGGATGCCACCAAGGATGATATGGAGAAACTGAGTCCGGTCGTGTTCCTTATCATCCTGGCGGCAACCGCCGTGCTGCTGCGTTCCGCAATCGGTACCCTGGTAACAATGCTCCTGGTTATGTTCACCGTCAATACGACGATGGGCTTTGCCGGCTGGATTGGCACGGTGTTCAACCCGGCCAATGCCGGCGTGCCGCTCATCGTCATGACTATTGCCGTTGCCGATTCCATCCACATCGTCACAGCCGCTTTGGCAGGTGTGAGTCGCGGCCTGGATAAAAGAACGGCAATTACCGAATCGTTGCGTAGTAATGCCTGGCCGGTATTTCTCACATCGGTCACGACCGCCGGTGGGTTTCTCACATTAAATGCTTCAGATTCACCGCCATTTCATGTCCTGGGCAATCTCGTGGCGTTCGGCGTGCTGTGTGCGTTCATCTATTCCATGACTCTTCTGCCGGCGTTACTTTCAGTCCTGCCGCTGCGCGCACGTCCGGCCCGGCCCGATCAGCCCGGGTTCTTCGACCGCTTCGGCGCGTTCGTCATTGCCCGCCGCACCTTCCTGCTGTTCTTCTTCTCACTGCTGACCGTTGTCCTGATTTCGGGCATCCCGCGCAACGAACTTACCGACAACTGGACGCAGTATTTCGATGACCGGTACCGGTTCAGGAGCGACACGGACTTCGTGCTCGAAAATCTGACCGGCATGGAAACGCTGGAATACTCCCTTGAGAGCGGGAGCGAGGGCGGCATCACTGATCCTGACTATATGCGCGCAGTGGATAACTTCGCCGAATGGTTTCGCGCGCAAGCGGAGGTCTTCCACGTCCAGGCCTTCCCGGATATCATGAAACGGCTGAACAAGAATATGCACGCTGACGATCCGGCTTTTTACCGACTGCCTGACAGCGCGGAACTCGCCGCGCAATACCTGTTGCTTTACGAGTTTTCCCTGCCGTTCGGCAGTGACCTTAATAACCGTATCGACATCGCCAAATCCGCCACCCGTATGACTGTCGTGGTGCGCGGCCACACTTCCGCTCAACAGTTGCGCGAGATCGACGCTCGGGCACATGATTGGCTGCGCGCCAATACCCCCGGCATGGCAACCTCTGCAACAGGTGTCAGCATCACATTTGCCCACCTGTCACAACGTAACATCAACAGTATGCTGCGCGCCACGATTATCGCCATGGCCCTGATATCGTTTATTTTTATCTGGGTGTTCAAAAGCGTGCGCCTGGGTCTGGTCAGCCTTGTACCCAATTTCCTGCCTGCGGCGTTGAGCTTCGGTCTGTGGGGCTACCTGGTCGGCCAGGTAGGACTTGCAGGTTCCGTAATGACAGCAGTCGCGTTCGGCATCATCGTGGACGATACGACTCATTTCCTGAGCAAGTACCTGAAAGCCCGGCGCGCGGGCCACGCTGCGCCTGAAGCCGTGCTCTACACTTTCCGTACCGTCGGTCAGGCGCTATGGACCACTACCCTGGTCCTGGTCGCGGGTTTCCTGGTATTCGCTCTATCGGGATTCGAGGTAAGCTGGTCGCTTGGCCTCATGGTGTCGGGTACCATCGTGTTTGCGCTGCTCGCTGACTTTTTCCTGCTGCCGCCGCTGTTACTGGCGATCGACAGGAAGAAATTATGATGCATACACTCCAGTACTCTTTCCAGGTGATATTACATCCACAGGAGAAAATTATGGTTCGCGTATTCCCTGTCCGATCAAAGGCCGCGCTGTTTACAACCTGCTTGTCCTTGCTGGCATGTTTGTGCATGCCACTTCATATATCCGCAGAAAACGCCACTCCTGAAGAAATCGGATTGAATATTGCCCGCGCAACCGACGAACGGGCGCAGGGGTACGGCAATTTCACGGCGCGCCAGACCATGGTTCTGCGCAACAAGCAGGGACAGGAAAGCACGCGCTCGCTCAGGGTCAAGGTGCTGGAGGTGGAGGGCGACGGCGACAAGAGCCTGTTTGTATTCGATGAACCGCGCGACGTTGAGGGTACCGCTTTTCTCATCCATGCTCACAAGGTGGAAGCGGATGACCAGTGGCTGTACCTGCCGGCGTTGAAACGGGTAAAGCGCATCAGTTCGGCCAACCGTTCCGGTTCATTCATGGGCAGCGAGTTCTCCTATGAAGACATGGGCGCCCAGGAACTGGAGAAGTACACTTACCGCTACCTGCGTGATGAAGCATGCGGCGAGTTGACCTGCACGGTCATCGAGCGCGTGCCCACGGACAGGAAGTCCGGTTACAGCCGCCAGGTGGTGTGGCAGGACCGGGACGAGTTGCGCACCTGGAAAGTCGAGTATTACGACCGCAAGGATGCGCACCTGAAAACGCTTACCATGGACGGCTACGCGCAGTACCTGGACAGTTACTGGTATGCCGGTGAAATGACCATGATCAACCATCTCACCGGCAAGAGTACCGACCTGAACTGGAGCGACTACCAGTTCCGCACCGATTTGAATGCTCGTGATTTTACGCAAACCGGATTGAAGCGGGTGCGCTGATGTTACGCCGCGCCGCCCTTCATCGAGCGGCCTTCGTACCTGTCTGGCTCCTGGTATCGGTCTTTGTGGCGGGCACCTGCGCGGGGATTGAGATTGCCCATTACGATTTTTCCGGCAGCATAGGCATCGAAGGCCGCTGGTATCCCGAGTCTGCCCTGCATCCCGGCCAGCGCGACCACGCGAGCGGCTTTGTCCTCGAACCGGAGTTCTACATCGAGGACGTCGAGGGCCGGAGTTTCACCCTGGCGCCGTTCTTTCGTTACGATGCAGCGGACTCGCGGCGTACCCACGTAGACCTGCGTGAAGCCTATCTGCTGATGTTCGGCGCCATGGGCGATAACGAGTGGGAATTGCGTCTTGGGGTGGACCAGGTATTCTGGGGCGTGGTCGAATCGCAGCGCCTGGTCGATGTCATCAACCAGGTGGACTTCGTCGAACATCCTGATGGAACGGCCAAGTTGGGGCAACCCATGGCCCATGCCACCCTGTCCGGTGACTGGGGCGTGCTGGAGCTGTTCGGTTTGCCCTATCATCGCGCCCGGACCTTTACCGGCCGGCGCGGCCGCCTGCGCCTGCCGCTGGTAATAGACGACGATAACATCCGCTACGAAAGCGCAGCCGAGGAGTGGCACCTTGACTACGCGGTGCGCTACAGCAACAGTTTCGGCCCGCTGGACCTGGGCTTGAGCGTGTTCGACGGCACCAACCGGGAGCCTGCCGCGCAGCTGGAGATAACGCCCGGGGGCGAGTTGAACCTGGTTCAATACTACACCCAGATCCGCCAGTTCGGTCTGGACGCCCAGTTGATCCTCGGCGACTGGCTGTTCAAACTGGAGGCGATCCAACGCGCCGGATCGCTGGACCTGCGGGGCAGGGAAGAGGATTACGTAGCGACCGTAATCGGTGTCGAGCGCACGCTCTATTCCATATTCGATTCGGTTGCGGACATCACCCTGTTCACTGAATGGCACTATGATGACCGGGACCGGGATGCGCCGCCGAGCCGTTCACCGGGCACATTCGAAAATGAACTCTTCGCGGCCGCACGCCTGGCGTTCAATGATGTCCGGAGTACCGAGATTGTCGCAAGTTTTATCGGGGACCTGGGACGGTCCTCCCACTCTCTGGCCGTCGGTTTGGACCGGCGTCTCTCAGACAACTGGTCGCTGCACCTGGAGGCGATCGTCCTGCTCGGCACCGACAGGGAGGATATCCACTATTCTACCCGTAATGACAGCTTCATCGAGCTGAACCTGAGTTACAGTTTCTGAACTGTAGTCGTTATTACCGCAGTATCCGCTGTGCCGGGTTCCCCGTCTGCTGCCTGCCGGACCGGCACGACCAGGTCATAGAGAATCCTGGCGGCTTCATCCAGGAACGGGTCGAGTTGTTCCAGTTCTTCATCATACCCGGGATCATCGGCATCAGGAGAGACAGGCTCCAGCCCCGCCGCCACGCGCAACTCATTCCGGATTGCCTCCGTTTCCAGCCGCAGCTTTTCACGTTCTGCCCTGCGTTTGCC
>VYCZ01000430.1 GCA_009843675.1 Gammaproteobacteria bacterium
ATTAACGATATATGGCGGACAAAATCGCATTTGTATTTCCCGGACAGGGCTCTCAATACGTAGGCATGTTCTCCGGCCTGGTGGACAACTTCCCTGTGGCAAGCCAGACATTTGCCGAAGCATCGGTGAAACTGGGTTATGACCTGCTGTCCCTGTGCATCAACGGACCGGATGAAAAGCTGAATCAAACCGAATATACCCAACCCGCACTATTGACCGCAAGTTATGCCGCCTGGCGTATCTGGCAGGAGAAGGGAGGAACCCAGCCGATGTATATGGCGGGGCACAGCCTGGGGGAGTATTCTGCCCTGGTTTGCGCCGGAGTCATCAATTTTACCGATGCGGTCGGGCTGGTAGCCGAAAGGGGCAGGTATATGCAGGAAGCGGTACCCCGGGGAACAGGAGCCATGGCTGCCATTTCCGGCCTGGATGATGAGACGGTAATCGATGTCTGCGCCAAAGCCGCGCAGGATGAAGGTGTCTCGGCAGCGAATTTCAATTTCCCGGCACAGGTGGTTATTGCCGGCGATGCCGCCGCAGTGGATCGCGCGTGCTTGCTGGCTAAAGAGTCAGGAGCCCGAAGAGTCACGCCATTGGCGGTCAGTGTACCGTCCCATTGCAGCCTGATGAAGCCTGCTGCGGACAGGCTGCACTCACTCGTCAATAAGATTAGGTTTATGCCTGCCGCGATACCGGTTGTGCAAAACGTCGATGCCAGGGCGCGGACTGACCCCGATGAAATAAAACAGGCTCTTGTTCTCCAGTTGCATCAATCCGTGTTATGGTCAACATGCGTAGCAGTCATGCAGCGGCTGGGGATTACCGGAATGATAGAGTGCGGTCCCGGCAAGGTACTGAGCGGCCTGATTAGACGTATCGATAAAAGCATTGTCTGCGCCGGCATTTCCGATACGGTGTCCCTGAATACGGCCCTGTCAATGTGATCCGCAGATAATGAAATAAATCATAATCTGCGTTAATCTGCGTCATCTGCGGACAAAATTATGAATTTTCATCTTAAAGATCAGGTTGCCCTGGTAACGGGCGCGAGCCGGGGAATAGGAAAGGCGATCGCCGGGCGGCTTGGCCGCTCCGGCGCATTTGTTGCGGGCCCGGCCACAACTGAAGCCGGCGCTGCAGGAATCGAAGACGTTTTCAAGCAAACGGGAATAGAAGGCAGGGGATTCGTACTGGACATCAGCGCGGATGATTCGGTAGCGCAACTGGATGAGCAATTCAAAGCAGCGGCCATAGCGCCTTCAATACTGGTGAATAATGCAGGAATCACACGTGATAACCTGATGTTGAGGATGAAGCAGCAGGAATGGGATGAAGTTATCAATACCAACCTGAATGCGGTTTATCGCCTGAGTAAATTATGCCTGCGTAACATGATCAAGTCGCGCTATGGCCGGATAATTAACATCACCTCAGTCGTGGCGCTGTCGGGGAACCCCGGACAAACCAATTATGTTGCGGCCAAATCCGGCATCATAGGTTTTACCCGTGCGCTGGCCAAGGAAACAGGCAGTCGCGGCATCACTGTCAACTGTATTGCTCCGGGTTTCATCGATACCGATATGACGGCGGACCTCGCGTCCGGCCAGCGCGAAAAATTACTTGAACAAATTCCCCTGGGGCGTCTTGGTCTCGCTGAGGACGTAGCGTATGCCGTAGAATTTATCGCTTCACCGGCGGCCGGTTACATAACGGGTGAGGTACTGAATGTAAACGGCGGCATGTACATGGCCTGAGATACCGTCCACTCAGGCAGATTGGCTGTCGTCCTGGTATCCCGTTCAGATAATGGTCCTGTAAGAAATGCAAAAGTCTTTTTATTGGGTTTTACAAAGACTATAATATGCAGGAAATACAATAATAAAATTTCGTTGTTGCAAAGATGCTTTTTTATTGCCAAAAAACAACTTGAAAGCAGGGATTATTTGGCTTATCGTACATCGGCTTTTGGTCTTAGTACCGTAGAAGGAGGTTATATCACATGAGCAACGTTGAAGAACGAGTGATGAAAATCATTGTAGAGCAGCTGGGGGTTAAAGAAGAGGAAGTTACCAGTGAAGCATCGTTTGTTGATGATCTAGGGGCAGATTCGCTTGATACAGTAGAATTGGTGATGGCTCTGGAAGAAGAATTCAAAATCGAAATACCCGATGAAGACGCAGAAAAAATAACAACCGTACAGCAGGCAATCGACTATATTGACACTCATCTTGAATAACTGCCCTGACTAGTCCCTGACAAGGCCGCTTCACTGGTTAACCGAAAGCGGCCTTTTTTCATATATACGATTAATAATTCTCCGAACAGTGAACAAACGACGGGTTGTTATCACCGGCCTCGGCCTGGTCACTCCTCTGGGAAATACAGTCGAGGAGGCATGGAAGAACTTATTAGCGGGCAGCAGCGGGATTTCCACGATTACTCACTTTGATGCCGGCGGATATCCCGTGAGGATAGCCGGGTTGGTAAAGAATCTTGACCTGGATGCCTATATCCCCAGGAAAGATCAAAAAAAGATGGGCACATTCATACATTACGGTATGGCAGCGGGCATCCAGGCAGTGCACGACGCAGGAATAGATACGGATGAAGTAGATCCGTATCGCATCGGGGTCGCCATCGGTTCCGGTATAGGCGGTATTTCAGGCATAGAAAAAGGGCGCGACACCATCCTGAACAGCGGTCCGAAAAGAATCTCGCCATTCTTCGTCCCCGCTAATATTATCAACATGATTTCCGGCAACCTGTCTATTCGCTATGGTTTCAAGGGGCCTAATTTCAGCATTGTGACCGCGTGCGCAACCGGCACCCATAACATAAGTGAAGCAGCCCGGCTTATTGAATATGGTGATGCGGACGCGATGGTGGCGGGCGGCGCCGAGTTTGCCTCGTCGCCCACGTCCATGGCCGGATTTGCCAATGCAAAAGCATTATCCACACGTAACGACGAACCGCAAAAAGCAAGCCGGCCCTGGGACAGGGACAGGGACGGGTTTGTGTTGAGTGACGGCGCCGGCGTAATAGTCCTGGAAGAATTTGAACATGCCAGGGCCAGGAGCGCCAATGTATATGCCGAGCTCATCGGATCCGCCATGAATGGGGATGCTTACCATATGACCGCGCCTTCCGAGGATGGCGAAGGGGCTATTCGATGCATGCAAATGGCTATTGGGAATGCAGGTATCAACAAAACCGACATCGACTATATCAACGCCCACGGCACCTCAACGCCGGCAGGTGATATTGTCGAAAGCAATGCTGTCAAGTCGGTTTTCGGCGAACACGCAAAACGCCTGGCAATCAGCTCTACGAAATCAATGTCCGGTCACATGCTTGGAGCCGCCGGCAGTGTCGAGACCATATTCTGTGCCCTGGCATTGCGCGATCAGGTGGCGCCTCCTACCATTAACCTGGATAATCCCGATCCTGACTGTGATCTGGATTATGTTCCCCATGAGGCGCGGGATATGGAATTAAACCATGTACTATGTAATTCCTTCGGTTTCGGCGGCACTAACGGGTGTGTCATTTTAAAGCGAATATAAATGCCTCCCATATCATGGGGAGGTCTGTCTTAACCAGGGTTTCCTGAGGTGATGGACGCACTGGTCAACGGTGAACCCGGCGGCGTTATATCCATCCATGATCGCGGCCTTCAGTTCGGCGACGGCGTGTTCGAGACGCTCGCGGTACAGTCAGGAGAACCGCTTTGCCGTGAAGCGCATTTTGCCAGGCTGGAAGCAGGTTGCCGGCATTTATCCATAGCCTGTCCGGACAGGAATCTGCTGGAGCATGAGGCCCTACAACTTTGCCGCGCCCACGAAGCAGCAGTACTGAAGATCGTCGTTACCCGTGGTACGGGTGGACGGGGTTATGGGCTTCCTGAAGAGATTACGCCCAACAGGATAATGACGGTCCATGAACGCCCGGACTATCCGGCGGCATATTACCGTGAGGGAATCCCGTCATATATATGTGCCCGCCGCCTTGCTCATCAGCCCGATCTCGCCGGCATCAAACATCTCAACAGGCTGGAACAGGTCCTGCTGCGCGCTGAGATCACTTCCACATCCTGTCCGGAGGGTGTGGCGCTGGATCCGCATGGCAATGTCATAGAGGGTTCCATGAGCAACCTGTTCATGGTAAAAAACGGTAAACTGTTTACTCCGGACCTGTCCCGTTGCGGTGTTGAAGGCGTGATAAGAAAATCAATAATTGAGCGGTATGAGGCAGCAGGGATTGAAACAGGTATAAGGGAGATAAAACCTGAGGAATTGTATGAGGCAGATGAAGTATTCTATTGCAACAGCGTGATAGGTGTCTGGCCGGTCAGGTGTATCGGCAATAAAGTCTTCAACGGCATTGATACGGCCCTCGAAATCGTGAAGAAATTAACCAGCGAAAACGTGATTGCCGGTATTTAATGCGGAAACTGCTATTCATCCCCGTTATTCTGTTCATTCTGGCCGGATGGTGGCTTTATCAGGACATGCGGACACAATTGATTGCGCCGCTCAGGCTGGACCGCCCCGAACTTTTCGCCATCGAACCGGGCATGTCCCTGCTTGCGGTTGCAGATGAGGTGGCCCGGCGGGGCTGGTTCGATTATCCGTTGTACCTGGAACTGGAAGGCAAAATACGCGGGGTGGACGGCCTGATAAAGGCCGGCCATTACCAGCTTGCGCCCGGCGCCACGGCCCTTTCGCTGCTTGATATGATAGTGGCGGGAAAAGTTACCCAACACGCGCTGACGCTACCGGAAGGATGGACTTTCAGGCAGATCATGGTTGCGCTTCACGAACACCGGCGTATCACGAGGGTTCTGACATCAACGGACCCGCAACGCGTCATGGCGGAAATAGGTTATCCCGGTTATGCCGCAGAGGGGCGTTTTTTTCCCGACACCTATTATTTCCCGGCGGAAACCACGGACGTTGATTTTTTGCGGCGCGCATTCAGGCAGATGGAAGCAGTCTTAAGC
>VYCZ01000136.1:0-4552 GCA_009843675.1 Gammaproteobacteria bacterium
TTTGAAAGATATAAATAGATAACAGTAAAACGGAGATGAGTCATGATAACAGTTCTGATTACCTACAACCTCCCTGGTAAACCACCACGCCAGGCGATTACGGAAAATTTCGTCGGGGCTGCCAATAGTATTTTCAAGGGTCTTCCCGGTTTGATGAGCAAACAGTTTTGTTACGACGAGACTACTGGTGACGGCCACTCAGTCTATCTCTGGGAATCCCGGGAACAGGCCGAGAATTTTTTTTCACCTGCCTTTGTTGAACACTTCCGTGAAGTCTTCGGTGTAGACCCGACGCTCACCTATCTTGATATCCCGGTTCTTGTAGACAACCGGGTCGGTGATGTTGTGGTGAACAAGGAGTGACGACTAAAACACCCACAGCGCCAGCTATTGATTTAAACAGCATTCGCTCATTAGTCGCAGCAAATTACCTCGGCAGCATTGGCGCTTTGACCATTGTCATACTGCCAGGGATTGTCGGCGTGATCGCAGACAGCCTGCAACTGGGTCCGGCCCAGGTCGGCCTGATCATGTCCGCAGATATCATCACCATGGCGGTAGCCATGGGCATCACGGCATTCGTGATCCACAAATGTAACTGGCGTGTAGTGGCTGTTGCAGCATTAGCCGTTTTACTGGCAGGCACCCTTTTATCGATCCAGGCAGATTCCTATCAGAGCATGGTGATTGCGCGCTTGCTTGCCGGCATAGGGGAGGGCATGTCGGTCTCCGTGGCCTTTGCCATCTTCGGCGGGACGCGAAATCCTGACCGGCAGTTCGGGATTTACCTGGTGGTGATTTTAAGTGTTGCAGCGAGCATGCTGTATTTCATACCTGCACTCCTTGCCTCCGGCGGAAAGGCTTACGTGTTTGCAGTCATCAGTCTGCTCGTTGCGATTAACTTCATATTCATACACTGGTTACCCGTCTCCCACGGTGAGGAACATCGCAGTTTAATCAGGTAAGAGCAGTCATTGCCTTATGAGCTGGTGGGCCTGGGTCTGGCGACAGTCTTTCTCTATTTCATGGCGCAGGGGGAAGCCTGGGCATTCATGGAACGCATTGCTGCGGATGCCGGCCTTCCGGGACAAACCATCGGTAACAGTCTGGCCTTATCCAACATCGGCGGTATTGCCGGCGCCCTGATTGCGGCATTGGTCAGTATTCGCTTCGGTCGGGCCTGGCCGATCATTATCAGTGCAGTGATTTCAATTTATGGCCTGGTGCTGCTGTTAGGCGATATCAATACACTTAGTTTCGGCATGGCGACAATGTGCTATCTGTTTGCCTGGAACCTGACACAACCTTATTTCTCCGGAATCATGGCAGAACTGGATCCCAAGGGCCGTGTGGTTGTCATGATGGGGGCTGTTCAAACCGCCGGCCTGGGTTTGGGTCCGGGTGTGGTGGGAATGATGGTCCGGGATAATGATTTCTCTGTTGTGAGCATTCTCGGGATCGTCCTGATCCTGTTGAGTCTAATCACGGTCATGAGCCTGCTGTTTTTAAAACAAAAGCAGCATATCCATCGCCCGCCTGCTTGAAATACCGCCAGACGTTATTTTGACAATTTAATACTTTTCAACAATAATTTCCCGTGATGGTTCTTCGTCAACGCCAGATAAATATTACGGTAACCGCTCTCCTGCTGGGAGGATGGCTGAGTGTGGCGTGCCAGATATGCATGGCGCATATCGATCAGGACCGTCAACCCGCACAAACCTCAGAAAGCAGCCACTGCGGCAGTAAAGCTGGGCATGAACCCCTTGACTTCAACAACGATGCCTGTGATTGCGACGCTGTTGCGACCGGCATTACATCGATTGCGCAGCATGAATTGCATAATTTCAAGCTGGCTGCACTGGCGCTTCCTGTTGACAGGACGCGCATCGAAGACGTTCTGGTTTCGTCCCTGCTCAATGTCCGGTCTCCCGGTTATCCGGCATTATCCCCGATTGATACCTTCCGAGTGCAGATAAAGTAGATCGCCTGTATTGAACTCTCGATTTTTATTCGTGGACTTCAGTACAGGAGGCAGTCATGCTTTATTTATTCCGGCCGACGCGCCGCAAAACGTTATCAGGTTTAATCGCGACATGGGTTGCTCTGGGCAGTTTTAACATCACACCGGTCGCTGCAGACGCATCAGAACTCACACTCGCGCAAGCGGAGCAGCTTGCGCAGGAACGGGATGCCATGGAACTTAGCATCAACGCAAAGGCAGAAGCCTTGCGCCACCAGTCCGTAGCTGACGGGCAGCTATCCGATCCCAGGTTCAAACTGGGCGCCGTCAACTTTCCGGTTGATTCCTTTACCCGTGGCCAGGAAGCCATGACACAACTTCAATTCGGTGTGCAGCAGACTTTCCCGCGCGGTCATACCCTGCGTTACAGCAGGAACAGGACATCCGCCCTGGCGGGCGTTGAAAACGCGCGCGCTGCAGAGCGCAGCCTCAGTGTCTTACGCTCGGTGCGAAAGGCTTACCTGGAGCTTTATTTTCAATTGCAGAACGAGAAGATACTCGCTGAACATGAGCGCCTGTTCACCCGGCTGCTGGATATCACGCAGCGCCAATACGCGGTGGGCCGGGATAATCAGCATGATGTGCTTCTCGCGCAACTGGAATTATCATTATTACAGGACCGGCGCGCGGAAAATTCCGGATTAAAGGAGGCGGCTGTTGCGCAACTGGCGAAATGGGTCGGCGCGCAATACACAGGGCGGCCATTGCCCGACAGGCAACCTGTGTTACCCGCGCTTCCCACTCTTGACGAGATCATCGCGGATTTGTACCGGCATCCGCTTATCCTTGCCCACGACCATATGATTGACGCCAGTCGATACCAGGTTTCCATTGCAGAAGAACAGTACAAGCCCGGCTGGACCGTCGATGTCACCTATTCGGAACGAACGGGCAGTGATTTGCAGGGAAGCGGGCGGGATGATTTTCTCTCTGCCATGGTGCTGGTGGATGTGCCGCTGTTCACCCGCCAGCGCCAGGACAAACGGGTCCTTGCCGGCCAACAACGCCACCTGGCGGCAAAATTTGCGCGCACCGACGAACTGCGGGAACTTGCCAGGCAGGCAGGACGCATCTACGCCTCATGGAAGCAACTGGGAGAGCGTTACTCACTCTATGAAGCCCACACAATCATCGAAGCGCAGCAAAATGCGGAAACGACCCTGAAGGCCTACCAGAACGACGTGGCGGACTTCA
Organism: Gammaproteobacteria bacterium; assembly: GCA_009843675.1. Lineage (GTDB taxonomy): Bacteria > Pseudomonadota > Gammaproteobacteria > Eutrophobiales > Eutrophobiaceae > JAAXHV01. Next base: position 3,218 of record VYCZ01000136.1, read on the forward strand.
CCACGTTGATGCGGGCTCGTTTGCTCGAGTTGAATACGCGCCTTTCAATGCTGCGGCTGTACGTCGAGCGGGCAAAGGTGCAGTCGGATTTATTATATTTTGTCGGAGATGCGCGATGAGAATGAGCTTGTTGCTGGCCGGAACGCTGGTAATCGGTATTGCGGCCGGAATAATGCTGAACCGTGTAATTGACAGCCGGAACGCTCCCCATGGCGAAATGACCGCTGCCAGCGCCGGACCGGCAGCAAAGGCTGACGAACCCTTGTATTGGGTAGCGCCGATGGACCCTGCTTATCGAAGTGACAAACCGGGCAAATCCCCCATGGGGATGGACCTGATCCCGGTCTATGCCGATGCGGAGAACGAACCCGGCCGTGTAGTGAAAATCCTGCCCGAGGTCGTAAACAACCTGGGGGTGCGGACCGCGCCGGTGCGGCGCGAGGCGCTTTCGCGCAGGATCAGCACCGTTGGCTATCTTGATTATGACGAGACGCGTATCAGTCACATTCACACCCGTACCGAAGGCTGGATAGAACGCCTGGCAGTACGCGCCGAAGGCGAACAGGTAAGTGAGGGACAACTCCTGTTTGAGTTATATGCACCGACGCTGGTCAACGCACAGGAAGAGTATCTGCAGGCACTGGCGAGCGGCAACAGGTTATTGTCGGAGGCATCGGGCGAACGCCTGCTCGCGCTGGGGGTATCTCCCGCACAGGTGAAACAACTTGAGAAAAACCGCAAGGTGGCGCAATACGTCAGGTTTCATGCACCCCAGAGCGGTATTTTGTCGCACCTGAACGTGCGTGAAGGAATGTACGTCAAACCGGATACGGAGGTGATGAGTCTGGCCAACATGGACCAGGTATGGCTGCTGGTCGAGGTATTTGAACGACAGGCAGGCTGGGTAAAGACAGGGCAGGTGGCGGAAGCGCGTCTGCCGGCATTGCCGGACCGCACCTGGTCGGGAGAAGTTGAATACATTTACCCGGACCTGGACCCGACGACACGGACACTGCGCGCGCGCCTGCATTTCAATAATGCGGAACGCCTGCTGATGCCGAACATGTATGCCCACGTGGAAATTCACGGCGAACCGGGGAAGGAAGTGTTGACGATCCCTCATGAGGCGCTGATACACGGCGCGGACATGACGCGGGTCGTTATTTCGCTGGAAGACGGCAGGTTTGAGGTGCGGGAGATCAGCGCCGGCATGGAGAGCGGCGATAAGGTGGAGGTGCTGTCCGGATTGGAGGAGGGCGAGGAGATTGTTGTCTCGGCGCAATTCCTGATTGATTCGGAAGCCAGTCTCAACGCCGGTCTGCAACGCCTGCATTC
>VYCZ01000136.1:4562-4972 GCA_009843675.1 Gammaproteobacteria bacterium
CGCATGGCGATGCGACCGGTAAACCGGAGAAGCGATAGGTGGGACGGTCAGGATCATGATTGAACAATTAATCCGGTGGTCGATTTATAACCGCTTCCTGGTTATGGTGTTCGCCGTGCTGCTGGCGCTGGGCGGACTTTATGCCTTGTTCGAAACGCCGGTGGATGCGATCCCGGATCTCTCGGACGTACAGGTGATCATTAAAACGTCGTATCCCGGCCAGGCGCCGCAAGTTGTTGAAGACCAGGTGACTTATCCGCTCACCACGGCCATGCTGGCCGTTCCCCACGCGGTCACCGTCCGCGGCTATTCGTTTTTCGGTACTTCCTATGTGTACGTCATTTTTTCGGAAGGGACCGATTTGTACTGGGCGCGGTCGCGCGTGCTTGAATATCTCAGCCAGGTGGCGA
>VYCZ01000390.1 GCA_009843675.1 Gammaproteobacteria bacterium
AACTGGTTGTTTGGAATCACTTTTTTTGTGAAATTCGTGGGGATAAGTCAGGGTCGGAGTAAGAATTTCGTCAGAAATTTTACTCTGACCCCTTATATCTGCCTCCTCGTATCATGTAAACCAGGAATCCAGTTCATCGGTTTTCAGTTCTTCAATCGTGTAGATGTTGAAGGCCTTGTAGACCCTCCAGTTGTAGATTTTCGTCTCTATATCCAGCGCATCCATGGCGCCGGCCTGTTCCAGCCGGGCCTGGTATTTTCTGACCTGGCCGTCGGCATAGTCATTGCACTGCCTGATGAAATCACTGATGATCTTTTTCTTTTCGGCAACACTGCTCATGATCTTCTCCTGCCTGGGGTTTGATAGGGTGTCAGGTCTTTTCCATAATGTTTGTATGATGTATATTAGGGAAATAATAACCAAGTTCAAAGTCGCCACTACATAATATTGATTAATGGGGGTAAACATGTCTGATTATGTCACACACACCTTGCCTGACGTGAGTTTGACGGATCACCTGCGCGGGATACTGGATCAACTGGATGAATCCAATGTTGAATTGAAGGACTGCCTGAGCATGCCGCCGGCGGTGTATACCTCCGAAGAATGGTTCGAGTTCGAGAGACGGGCCGTCTGGGACCGGGAATGGATCTGCGTCGGACACATCGGCACCATCCCCAAGCCGGGCGATTACGTCTCCGTCACGATCAATGAAGACCCGTTGCTGGTGCAGCGCAAAGACGACGGCGGCGTACGCGTCATGTCCGCCGTATGCCAGCATCGCGGCCATGTGCTGGGTGAGGAAACAGGCAATACCCGTGTCTTTACCTGTCCATTTCATGGCTGGTCCTATGATGAAACCGGCAAGCTGGTCAGCGCCCCGGAAATGGATGCGCATGCCAGCCTGGGCGAATTACGGGAAAAATATTGCCTGCCCGTGCTGCGTACGGAAGTATGGAACGGCTTCATCTTCATCAACATGGACGGCAACGCCAAACCCCTGGCGCCGCGCCTGAAACGGCTTGGCAAGGAAATAGAAAACCACAAGCTTGCTGAAATGGGCGGTGTACCCACGGTGGATTGGGGGCCAAGTCCGTGGAACTGGAAGTTCATGCACGAGAATGCCATCGAACCCCACCACACCTGGTACCTGCACAAGGGGCCCCATGACTTTGCTCCTTCCAAGCTGGCCACGTTTGCCGAATGGGACGATTTCGATGACGGCGCGATATACCACCCTACCGGTTTCCTGGAACTGGACGGCAATTTTACTGCGGCTTTCCATTGCCTGTTCCCGGTCATCGAGGGATTGACCGAGAACGAACGCAAGCGGGTGATGTTTGCCTGTATCCTGCCAAACCTGTTCTTCGGCTGTGTGCCTGACGGTTGTTTCTATTACTGCATCCTGCCCCAGGGCGCCAATGCCATGACCATCAGGGTCGGTTTTATCTATCCCAAGTCCACCCTGCGCATGGATAATTTCGATATTATCTTCAAATCCGTTGTCATAGGTTTGGAAACCCTGAACGACCAGGATACCGGCGCCAACACCGCCGTTCACAAAGGGCTGCGCTCACGTTTCGCTCCTCGCGGCCGCTATGCGCCGAAAGAAGCGACGTTGCCGCAATTCAACCGTTGGCTGATCACCCGCTACAAGAATTATGCGGCGGAGCTGGAAGGACGCAAGCAGAAAGCAAAAAAGGTGGCCTGACAGGGGTCGGGAAATTGCAGGGGTCAGAGTAAGAATTTCGCCAGAAATTTTACTCTGACCCCAGGATATCAAGATATCTAGGTAACAGTCATGAGCAATGAACTTGCCGAAATAAAAGGACTGCTGGAAAAACTGGACGCAAAACTGAACCGCCTCGAGGACGTTGAGGCGATACAACGCCTGATCGTGACGTATGCCCGCGGATGTGACCGCGGTAACGACCCGGAAATCATCGGCCCCTGTTTTGCCGAAGACGGCACCTGGGAGTGCAAGGGTTTCGGCAAGTACCACGGCCGGGAAAAACTGGCAAAAGGACTGTACGGGATTGCCGGCGAGAAAATCTGGTGGTCGTTGCATTACATGATTTCTCCCCTGATCGATATCGCCCCGGACGGCCGGACCGCAACCGTATTCTGGTACCTGTGGGAATCGGCGACCGTGCCCAATCCGCATACCGACGAGGCGGAATCGCACTGGATCGGCGGCACATACGACTGCGAGTGCGTAAAACAGGACGGGCGCTGGCTGTTCCGGTCCATGGAGTTGAAGCTGAACATGGTGAGTCCCTACGACGACGGCTGGGTAAAGGCCAAATTCCTGGACGGCAGCCGTAACTCCCCGTACCTGATGAACCTGGAGCAGGGCGAATATTACTGGTGCGCCTGCGGCCGCTCGAAAAATCAGCCGTTCTGCGACGGTTCCCACAAGGACACAAGGCGTGAGCCGCTCAAGTTCAAACTGGATGACTTCCGGCACGTGGCCTTGTGCGGTTGCAAATACTCGAAAACCAAACCCTGGTGCGATGGCTCGCATTTGAAACTGAACCTTGGATAGATGGGGTCAGAGTAAGAATTTCGTCAGAAATTTTACTCTGACCCCTGGATTTTTGAATTCCGGATAACAATGGTAAGCAGAAGAAATTTTCTCAAGTCTTCAATCCTGGCCGCCGCGCCCCTGGCGGCCCATAACGCAGCAACGCAGGATATACCTGAAAAACCATTGCCCGGGACGTTGACGCTTGCCGATTACCACAAGGCCGTTGCGGAATTGCGCAAGGCCATCGGCGACCGGTGGGTGTTTACCGATGATGAAACGGAACTGAGGACTTACCGGGACGTCTATTCAACAACGCCTGATGAAGCGCATATGCCGGCCGCCGCAGTGGCGCCCAGGACGGTCGAAGAGATACAGGCCATCCTCAGGATAGCGCGGGATTACCGCATCCCTCTCTGGACCATTTCCACCGGAAAGAATTATGCTTACGGCGGGCCGGCGCCGATGAAACCCGGCTATTTCGTCCTCGATTTGAACCGCATGAAGCGTATTATCGAAGTGAATGAAGAGCATGGTTATGCGGTGGTCGAACCGGGGGTAAGCTATTTCGACCTGTATAACTACCTGCAGCGGCGCGGCAGCAAACTCTGGATAGACCCCGCGGCCCCCGGCTGGGGCAGCGTCTTGGGCAACCTGTCCGAACACGGCGCGGGCTACACGCCTTACGGTGATCACCTGCTGATGAACTGCGGCATGCAGGTGGTGCTGGCAGACGGCACCGTGGTTGACACCGGCATGGGAGCGTTGTCCGGTTCCACCACGTCCAGCCTGTACAAGTATGGTTGCGGGCCCTGGGTCGAGGGCATGTTTACCCAGTCGAATTTCGGCATTATCACCAAGGTCGGTATCTGGTTGATGCCGGAGCCGCCCGGTTACCGGCCGTACCTGGTGACTTTCCCGAAGGAGGAGGACCTGTACCAAATCACCGAGGTGGTCGGTCCCCTGCGGCTCAACATGCTGATACCCAATGCGGCAACCACGGTAGGCCTGATCTGGGAAGCGGCGCCCAGGGTGACCAGGAAACAGTACTACACCGGTACCGGCCCCATGCCCATGCGCCACCGCCGGAAGATGGCGCAGGACCTGAACATCGGCATGTGGAATTTCTACGGCGCCCTGTACGGCCCGGAACCGATCATGGACAACAACTGGAAAGTCCTTGAAGAAGCCTTTCGCAGCATCCCCGGCGCCAGGTTTTTCTTTGAGGGGGACCGTCCCGGCGATCCCGCCTGGCGCTACCGGGTCAAGCTCATGAGCGGCGTGCCGAACATGACCGAGTTCAGCCTGATGAACTGGGTAGGCAGCGGCGCACACATCGATTTCTCGCCGCGTTCGCCGGTAACCGGTGAAGATTCAATGAGGCAGTTCACCCTTATCAGGGACAGGGCGAATGAGTACGGATTCGATTATATCGGCGAGTTCCTGGTGGGCTGGCGGGAACTTCTCAACATCTTTCAACTGGTTTTTGATCGCCTGAATGATGATGAAAGACGCCGCGCCCATGAGTGTTTCGGCCACCTGGTCAATGATTTTGCCGAGCACGGTTATGGCGAGTATCGCACCCACCTTGATTTCATGGACCAGATTGCCGGCACCTATAACTGGAATGACGGCGCATTATGGAAACTGCATCACAGGCTGAAGCAGGCGCTGGACCCTGTGGGTATCCTGTCTCCCGGCAAGAGCGGCATCTGGCCGGCGCCGCAGGACAGGCCTGTTTGACCGTGGCCAGAATAATCTCTGTGGCCTCTGTAGCTTACCTGTTACTGCTGCTTGCCGGTTGTGGCGATGACGGGTCTGGAGGGGTGGGAAATACGGCGCAGATGGCAGACGGCTCCGGCGCAATTGGCGATATCCATGACGGCAAGACCCTGTTCGAGTTGTACTGTATAGCCTGTCACGGAGCAGGGCTCGAGCATCCGGGCACCATGCGCCTGCAGGAAAGAGTGGGTGAGGAACAGGCGGCCCTGCTGGACAGGGATAACCTGCCGCCTGAATATATAAAACTGGTGGTGCGGGAAGGGTTTAAACTGATGCCGCCTTTCCGCCCCAGTGAGATTTCCGACAAGCAGTTGGATGAACTGGCTGCTTACATCACGGGAGAGGCAAACTGATGGATATGGAAACGGTCACCTTGTCGGCCGAGGCCCGCGCAACAGCCGAGCGGATCCGGAACTTGCGCGATTATCTTCAATTGCTGGCCGAACACGGACAATGCGTCACCTGGCCGGAGTCAGTCATGCCCGAGCCCGATATCCGTAAGGTAGTGGTTGCGGCAGGGCGTGATGCCATGGGCGGGCCGGCTATCATCTTCGACAAAATCCGCGGTTACCCCGGCAAAAAGCTTGTCGTAGGTGTGCATGGCAGTTTTTCCAATATAGCCCTGCTGCTGGGTAAGCCGAAAGGAACCAGCATCAAGGAACTGT
>VYCZ01000082.1:0-2190 GCA_009843675.1 Gammaproteobacteria bacterium
GGTTAACGAGACAGTACCGCCCGATGAACTGGATTCGGCAGTGGCGTCACTGGCGCAGAAAATCGCCGGCAAATCTCCCCTGGCCGTCAGCATGGGCAAGAAGATGTTTTACCGGCAGGGGGCCATGGACCTGAGCGCCGCCTACGAGTTTGCCGGGGAGCGCATGACCTGCAACATGGACAGTGAAGACGCCCGGGAAGGAATAGACGCTTTTATCGAAAAACGCAGGCCGGTGTGGAAAGGCAGGTGATCTTTCAATAACAGCGTTTAACGAGGTCTGGCCGGCCGGCGGAAAAACCTGATGTACCCGACAAACACATCCAGTTACGGCAGTACGGTAGTCAGCATTTTCCAGGCTATAGAGTCCTACGGACTGGATGGGCATGCCATCCTGAGCGATGCCGGCCTGGACCTGCACCAGGTGAGCCAGCCCCTGTACCGCGTTCCCGGCGAGGCCATGGCCCACCTGGTTACGACCGCAGAAGCCGTTACCGGCGATCCGTGTTTCAGTTTCAGGGTCGCGAGTTATATACACCCCACCACCTACGGCGCGCTGGGCTTTGCCCTGTACTCGAGCAATAATGTACGCGCCTTCTGCCACCGGTTGTCCCGGTTTCATTCGTTCATCACCACGAACCACGATTGCATATTCGATGAAGCGGGACAGGAGCCGAGGCTGCTGATCAAACCGGCCGATACCGATATTGACAGGCTTGTTTACCGCTCCCTGGTTTCCGGGTACATGGCCGTCATGGTCCATTTCCTGCGCGAGATCAGCACCCCGGACTTTCACCCTGTGAGAGTGGAGATTGCCTGTGAGTCTCCCCCCGGCTGTGAACAGGTATACCGTGATTACTTCAAGTCTGAAGTGGCGTTTTCAACCGGAGAATATGCGCTGGTGTTCGACCCGGACGAAATTGACCGGCCGTTTCCCGCGGCAAACGTGGAACTGGCCAGGCAGAATGACCAGATCGTGATGAAAATGCTGGCGGATACGGTAAAGGGAGACCTGGTCATGCAGGTCAGGTCCAAGCTGGTGGAACTGCTGCCCTCGGGGGAGTGCAGCAAGGAGGATGTCGCCAGGGAGTTGTACATGAGCGTGCGCACGTTACATAATAAACTGGAGCGGTTGGGGTCCAGTTATCAGCAGGTCCTTGACGACACCCGGCGGGAACTGGCCGAGCAATATATGCAACAGCAACAGCGTTCCATCAGTGAAGTGGCTTATTCACTGGGATTTTCCGATTGCAGCAATTTCTCCCGCGCGTTCAAACGCTGGACCGGTGAATCGCCAAGCCGGTTCCGGTCCAGGAAAATAGCCGGTTCATTCGCTTCAGGAGGCATGTAGATGTTCAGTTCGAAAATATCAACCACAATGATCAGGATTGCGGCCGTTGTCCTGCTGATTTCAGGAAATTACCTGTATGCCGACGAACCAACGTCACAGGTCTACATCACGGATGTTGATATCTTTGACGGACATACGGAAAAACTGCACAGGAACAGGCATGTGCTGGTTGAAGGAAACCTTATCAGTAAAATTTCCAGTAGCGAGATTAATGACCTGGCCTCCGACGCGGTCATCATCAACGGCGCAGGCCGGGTCATGGTCCCCGGACTGATCGACACGCACAGCCACCTGTCTCTCACGGGCAGCCCCGGAGAAATGCGGGACTGGAGCTGGGAACGGATTGGCGTTTTGATGGGTAAACGGGCTGAAACGACATTGATGTGGGGGTTCACCACCGTACGCGACCTGGGCGGACCCGTCATGGGCCTGAAGCAGAACATCGATGAAGGGCTGGTGCCCGGCCCGCGCATCTTTCCCTCGCTGGCGTTCATCACCCAGACCGCCGGGCACGGCGATTTCCGCGCCTGGACCGACCCGCACCCGCGCTGGTTTGATGAAACCGCGAACTGGGAGAGACTGGGTTTTTACCGCCTTGCCGACGGTGTCCCGGATGTCCTGGCATCGGTCCGGGAAAACCTGTCACGGGGCGCGACCCAGATCAAGCTCATGGGCAGCGGCGGAGTGGGTTCCGAGTATGACCCCATCGACTCCGTCCAGTACACGCTGGAAGAACAACAGGCAGCTGTCAGGGCAGCGGAAGACTGGGGCACGTATGTCGGCGCGCACCTGCACAACGGCCCTGCGATCATTCGTGCGTTACAGGCAGGATTAAAGAGTAT
>VYCZ01000082.1:2200-3581 GCA_009843675.1 Gammaproteobacteria bacterium
TCCACAATACCCATTTTGCCTGGAACCACATGGTGCTGGAGGCGGACTTCCTCAACGAATTTCAACTGACCAAGGCCCGGGAAGTCATCTCCTGGTCCGACAACATGGTCAGGCTGGCAAAAAAATACCAGCCGAAGATGACCTACTGCGTCGATGCCTTCGGGTCCGATGAATTGTTCAACGCCCTGTACGCCATGGAATTCAGGGCCAGGGCGGAGCATTTCAGCCCCCTGGAAATCCTCAGGCAGGCAACATCCGGCGCGGCTGAATTACTGGAGCAAAGCGGCAAACGCAATCCTTACCGCCAGGGCAGACTGGGCGTGCTTGAGGAAGGCGCTTATGCCGACCTGCTGGTGGTGAACGGCGACCCGCTGGCGGACATCACCCTGTTTTCCGAACCGGAAAAGAACCTCCGCCTGATCGTCAAGGATGGAATCGTTTATAAAAACACGTTGGAGTAATAACCGTGTCAATACTCCGTCCGGGGTGCCCGTTTCCCCCCGTCATTCCTGCGAAGGCAGGAATCCAGTAAGCAAACCTTCATTATAGGGAATTGTTTAATCGACTGGATTCCCGCCTGCGCGGGAATGACAAGCGGGGAGCAGGCATGACGAATGGAGGGGACATTTTGATTGTGACTTAACCAGGTTAGGAGAATAACAATAATCTTGCAGAACATGTGGCCCAGGCGCTTTACCCTGGTAGGGCTTTGTTTTCTCGCCATGGTCATCGCCTATACCGACCGGGTCAATATTTCCGTTGCCGCAATCCAGATGCAGGACGACCTGGGCTGGTCCGACGCGACCAAGGGCCTGGTGTTGTCTTCATTTTTCATCGGCTACTTCTTCTTCCAGGTGCTCGGCGGCTGGCTGGCAAACCGCTACGGCGGCAAGATCGTGCTGGGCATCGCGGTCATCCTGTGGTCCGGCTTCACCTTGTTGACGCCGCTGGCCGCCTTTACAGGCTCTCTGGTCTTGTTGCTGGGAGCCAGGATACTGCTGGGCGTCGGCGAGGCGTCGGTCGCGCCGGCGGTATTGAACCTGTTCAGCCGCTGGGTGCCCTCCGATGAAAGGGCTCGGGCCGTTGCTTTTTTTTCCAGCGGGGCAGTCGTCGGCACCCTGTTCACCCTGCTGGTCACCGGCTGGATCATCGTTGAGTTCGGCTGGCCCATGGCGTTCTACAGTTTTGCGGTACTGGGATTTATCTGGGCCGTGTTCTGGTTCCGGTTCGTCAGTAACAGCCCCGGCGAGCACCCCGATATTACGGAAGCGGAACTCGGTTTGCTTGCCGGGGTCAGGCAGGACGACACGCGCAACATGGACATCCCCTGGCGCCTCATCTTTTCCCACCGGGCGGCCTGGGCGCTGATAATCACCAATTT
>VYCZ01000082.1:3591-4962 GCA_009843675.1 Gammaproteobacteria bacterium
TGCACCAAATGGGGCCTGTACGTCGCCCTGGCCTGGCTGACCAGCTATTTATATGACACCCAGGGAATTTCCATTGTCGGCTCAGGCTTGTATTCCATGGCCCCCTGGCTCTCCATGTTCTTCGCCATGAACATCGCCGGGTGGCTGGCGGACCGGGCGCTTGCAGGCGGCATGGATGCAACCCGGCTGCGCAAGATCGCCCAGACCATCGGGCTGGGCGGCTCGGCCCTGTTCCTGTTTGCCGCGGGCAGCGCCGCCACGCCCCTGGTTGCGGTATCGACCATGTGCGGCGCGCTGGCCTGCCTGGGGGTGTGTTATTCGGGTTTCGCCCCGGCCGCGCTGGAAATGGCGCCCCGGCACAGTGATATATTGTGGAGCATCAGCAACACGTTCGGCACCATACCGGGGATCATCGGCGTGGCGGTAACCGGCTGGCTGGTGGGTATCAGCGGCACTTATGTTGCCGCGTTCGCCCTGGCCGCGGGGGTGCATGTAGCCGGCGCAGTAGTATGGCTGTTATTCGGAACGGCGAAGGAGGTTATCAGGTAATGAAAACTGTTATCGTCGGCGCCGGTATTCAAGGAGTCACAACCGCCTGGTACTTGAATCAGTACGAGGCTGATGTCACAGTCCTTGAGCGTAATGAGGGACCCGGCCTGGACTGCAGTTTCGCCAATGGCGGCGGGTTGACCGCCGGCTTCTGTGAGCCCTGGAACGCGCCGGGCATACACAAGGTGCTGTTGCAGTCCCTGGGCAGACAGGATGCGCCGATACTGTTACACCTCAAGTCCATTCCCGGAATGTTGTCCTGGGGCCTGGGGTTTATACGGGCATCCCGTCCGGGAGCGTTTTTCGAAAATGTCAAACGCAACTGCGCGCTGGCCGGTTATTCCATAGAACAAATGAAGGAAATACGGGATGAAACGGATATCGAATACCGGTATTCCGACGCGGGCACCTTGCTGCTGTTTCGCAACCAGGAATCCCTGGACGGACATATCGAACATGCCGGCTTCCTGCGTGAAGAATGCGGGGCGGCAAGCAGGACGCTGCCCCGTGACGAACTGGTCGCCCTGGAGACTTCCCTGCAACCGATCCGGGACCGGCTCGTGGGGGGAATACACTTTCCCGGTGACGAGACCGGAGATTGCCATATTTTTTGCAGCAAGCTCGCTGAAACAGTATCTGACAGGGGCGTGAATTTTCGTTACGGCGCCAGTGTCTCGCGGATAGTCCGGGACGGCTCATCGTTCAAGGTTGAGTTGTCCGGAGGTGAAGCCCTGACAACGGATGCGGTTGTCGTCGCCGCCGGGGCATACAGTCCGAAGCTGGTGCGCCCGCTGGGGGTCCGCATCCCGGTCTATCCGGCGA
>VYCZ01000058.1 GCA_009843675.1 Gammaproteobacteria bacterium
GCCTGTATACGCTGGACATCAGCGGTTTATCATTTGCCACTGATGCCTATGCCAACCCTCGCTGGGCCGGCGGCACCATTACCTTTAACTGGAAGTAAAGAATATATGGGGTCGGAGTATACATACCCTGACTCCATATATCGCCCGCAAGCATGAACACAACGTATGATGCCGTTATTATCGGCGCGGGACACAACGGTCTGACCTGCGCCAATTACCTGGCCCGAAAGGGGCTGAAAGTGAAGGTGGTCGAACGCCGCCACGTGGTCGGCGGCGCGGTCGTCACGGAAGAGTTTCATCCCGGTTATCGCAACTCAACCTGTTCCTACGCAGTCAGCCTGCTTAATCCCAAAGTGATCCGCGACCTGGAACTGCAAAAATACGGCCTCGAAATAAAGGACAGGGAATTTACCGCCCTGGTGCTGGGTTCAAAAGATTCTTATTTGTTCATCGACAGCAATTTCGAACAGTTCTTTGCGCAGTTACGCCAGGCCTGTCCGGGAGATGACGAGTCTTACCGCGAATACGAGACGGTGATCCAGCAGGTTGCGGATGTACTGCGGGATGTAGTGCTGGAAACGCCGCCGAATATCGGTGGCGGATTAACGGTCCTGTGGCGCGCCGGGAAACTGGCCAACAGGATGCGGCGACTGGATCCCGCACTGCAACGGGAAACGATCAAGCTGTTCACCATGAGTGTGGGCGATTACCTGGAACAATGGTTCAACGGGGACCTGATACTCGCGCTGGAAAGCTATATCGCCATGGTGGGAAACATGCAGTCGGTCTATGCCGGCGGTTCGGCCTACGTGTTGCTGCACCACATGTTCGGTGAAGTGAACGGGAAGAAGGGAGCCTGGGGACACGTTACAGGCGGGATGGGCGGCATCACCCAGGCGCTGGCGAAGTCTGCCGAGGCGCAGGGCGTCGAGATTGAAGTCAACGCGCCTGTCAGGGAAGTCATCGTGAAAAACAATCGGGCCGGTGGCGTCAGGCTGGAGGACGGACGGGAGATTCACGCAAAAGTCACTGCGGCGAACGTCAACCCGAAGTTGCTGTTCCATAGATTGGTGAACCGGGAAGATGTCGATGCGGATTTCAGACGCCAGATCGATCACTACCGCTGTGTCTCCGGCACATTTCGCATGAACGTGGCGCTGGATGAACTGCCGCGCTTCCGTTGTCTCGACGGAAAACCGGATTACGAGCGTTACCTGCAGGGAAGCGTGTTTGTCACCAACTCTATGCAGTACAACGAACGAGCTTACCAGGACGCCGTGAACCTGGGCTGGTCGCAAAAACCCATCGTCCACATGATGGTTCCCTCACTGTATGATGATTCCCTGGCGCCGGAAGGCAAGCACGTGGCCAGCATGTTCTGCCAGCATTTCAACCCGCAACTGCCGGACGGCAAATCCTGGGACGATGTCAGGGAACAGGTCGCGGATTTAATCATCGATACCGTTAATGATTACGCGCCCAATTTCAGGCAGTCCGTCATCGGCCGTATGGCGCTCAGTCCGCTGGACCTGGAACGGGAGTTCGGACTGACGGGCGGGGATATCTTCCATGGTTGTATCCAGCCTGACCAACTGTTCTCCTTGAGACCCGTAGCCGGGTATGCCGATTACCGGATGCCGGTTAAGGGGCTTTACCTGTGTGGTTCCGGCGCACACCCCGGCGGCGGGGTAACCGGCTGTCCGGGGCATAACGCCGCGCGTGAGATCCTGAAGGACCTCTAATTGCCATATACCGATCCCTCCATATCTGGATTACAATACCCGGATAAATCCAGGATGTATGGGGTCAGAGTAAAAATTCTGGCGAATTTCTTACTCTGACCCCTGCCTGTTGCTCCCGAATTATCGGGGTCAGAGTAAGAAATTCGAAGACATTACTCGGACCCCAGGATTTGCTGACCCAATAAATACCAAATGAACTTTACACTGGCCCCAATAATCCTGTTGTTCTCCGCCAGTCTGTGGGCGGCCGACGAGGTAACCGTTGAACGCGTCTCCTCAGAGGTGGTCGACGGCGCCTGCTACGTGGATGCGCGCATCAATTTCAACCTGCATGACGACCTGCTGGAGGCGCTGGACCATGGCGTGGAACTGGACGCGCGCATCATCATCAGGGTCAGGGAAAAGCGCAAGTGGCTCTGGGACCGGCTCTACAAGGAGGATGTCATAAAGTTCAAACTCGACCACCTGCTGCTGTCAAACGTCTATATAGTTACCGATGTCCGCAATTCCCGGCAGCGCCAGTTCGATACCCTGGGAAATGCGCTAAAATACATGGGAACGCTGGATCGATACCTGTTATTCGACAACAAAAATATCGACACAAGAACAAACCTGGTTGGTTCGCTGAAAACCGTGTTGAACGTGAAAAACCTCCCTGAGCCGTTGAAACCCGTTGCCTCCCTGTTCAACAAGAGGCAATCGGACGGAAAGTGGCACAAGTGGACAATCGTAGAGTGAAATCCAGGCTACCCGGGCTGGGCGGCGGACGATTGATACTGCTGACGGGTGTGCTGCTGTTCGCCTGCATGCTGACTTCATTGGTGATCCTGAGCAAGGCCCTGCAGAACCCGGCGCAGTTCGATGAATTCTATACCGGCCTGCTGATTTTCAATACCTTGGGACTGCTGGCCCTGGTCATTCTGATCGGCCTCAATATCCGCAGCCTGATCAACCAGGCCAGGGAACGCATCGCCGGCGCCCGGCTGACGGTGCGCATGGTTACCATGTTCGCGATCCTGTCGGTCACGCCGGTGCTCATCCTCTACTACTTCTCCCTGGATTTCCTGTACCGGGGTATCGACAGCTGGTTCGACCTGCGCGTGGAACAGGCGCTGGACGACTCGCTGGAGTTGAGCCGGCTCGGCCTGGAGGAGCGTATGAAGGAACTCCTCAGGCAGTCCGAGGAAATGGCTGAAGAGATAGCGCGGACCCCTGACGCGTCGATCCCCCTTGAAGTCGACCGCCTGCGCACGCGCAGCGGCGCCGATGAACTGACCGTGATCACGAGACAGGGGATTATTATCGGTTCCAGTTCGGCAAATCCGGACAACCTGGTACCGGAATCGCCCGACGACAGCGTACTGTTCCAGGTTTTGCAGGGCAACAGTTATATCGGTATGGACACCATCAGAAACGCCGGGTTGTCCTTCCGGGTCGTGGTGAACCTGCCCAGTTACGCGTTCGGCGTCGGTCCGCGCATACTTCATGCCTTGTACCCCGTCACCGAACGGGTAAACGAACTGGCGCAAAGCGTCCAGTCGGCGTTTACCCAGTACGAGGAACTGTCTTACCTGAGGGAACAGCTCAAGCTGAGTTTTGTCCTGATCCTGACCATGGTCTTCCTGTTCAGCATGTTTTCCGCGGTATGGGCCGCGTTTTACTCCGCCAGGAAGCTGGTCGCGCCGATACGCGACCTGGCGGAAGGGACCAAATCCGTGGCTGAAGGCGATTACCATACCAGGCTGCGGGTGCCGGGAGGCCGTCCTGGAACGGTTGTCGTCAGGTGTGCTGGTGCTGGATGCGGATAATTCCCTGCGTACCGTAAACATCAGCGGCGGCAGGATCCTCGGCCTCGACATCAGCGAGATAACCGGCCATCCCTTCGGCAGGATCTGTGAACGCTACAAGCACCTGGAACAACTCCACAGCACGATCCGGTCCCACGTGGACGGGGGCGACCAGGTCTGGGACCGGCAGGTTACCCTGTTCGGCGCAAGCGGGCGCCAGGTGCTCATGTGCAGAGGCACATCCGTTGTCCCGGCCCGGGAGAAAGCCGCGGTACACATCATAGTCTTCGATGACATTACGGCGCTGTTGCAGGGGCAGCGGGACGCGGCCTGGGGCGAAATGGCGCGGCGCCTGGCGCACGAGATCAAGAACCCGCTGACGCCCATTCAACTGGCGGCGGAGATGCTGCGTCATAAATACCTCAGGTCTTCCCCGCCGGACCGGGCGGATACCCTGGACCGGCTCACCACCACGATTATCAACCAG
Organism: Gammaproteobacteria bacterium; assembly: GCA_009843675.1. GTDB lineage: Bacteria > Pseudomonadota > Gammaproteobacteria > Eutrophobiales > Eutrophobiaceae > JAAXHV01. The sequence continues at coordinate 4,017 of VYCZ01000058.1, forward strand.
GTGGAAACCATGAAAGGCATGGTCAACGCTTTTTCCGACTACGCAAGGGCGCCGGCGACTGCGCCGCGCGCAGTGGACCTGAACCACCTGCTGGAGGAAGTCGCGGACCTGTACCAGGACATGGACGCAGGCGTCACGATCAAGCTCAATCTTACCGAAGATCAATCCGTCATCAGCGCAGACCCGGAACGGCTGCGGCAAGTCTTCAATAACGTCATCAAGAACGCGCTCGATGCCCGCAGGGAGGGGAAAGACCTGTTCCTGTCGGTCTCTACCGCTCATATAAGCCAGCCGGCCATGGATTACATGGAAATCCGTATCAGGGATACCGGCAGCGGCGTAAACGAGGATATAATGGCAACCTTATTCGAACCGTACGTAACCACCAAACAGAAAGGCACAGGCCTGGGGCTGGCAATCGTGAAGAAAATTGTGGAAGAACATGGCGGACTGGTAATGATCAGGAACAACGTGGACGGACCGGGCGCCTGTGTCATCATCAGGCTACCGGTCACCAGGAGCAACATTGCGCGGGCGCGCGCTGCAACCGGGAGCGGGGGCGCATGACATGAATCCCGGCGAAAAAATACTTGTTGTAGATGATGAAGCAGAGATCAGGAACCTGATCCGGGAGATCCTCGAAGATGAAGGATTCGAGGTGGCGATCGCGGAAAACGGCGCCGGCGCCCGGACACTGCTGGAACAGTTCCGGCCCAGGCTGGTGCTGCTGGATATCTGGATGCCGGACGTGGATGGCATTACCCTGCTGAAGGAGTGGCATGAGTCAGGCAGGCTGACCAATCCCGTCATCATGATGTCCGGGCACGGAAATATTGGCACTGCGGTCGAGGCCACGCGTCTCGGCGCCTACGATTACCTGGAAAAACCCCTGTCCATGGCCAAGCTGACCCTCACCATAAAAAATGCCCTGGACGCCTCCAGAC
>VYCZ01000170.1 GCA_009843675.1 Gammaproteobacteria bacterium
CCCATGGACAGATTAATTTCGTGGGGATCATTCAGGGTCAGAGTAAAAATTCTGGCGAATTTTTTACTCTGACCCCGGGGTTTTACGTATTCAGAGGGAATACCCGCGTTCGTCGTGGGATACCAGGTCCAGTCCTTCGGTCTCTTCATCCGCGGTGACGCGCAATCCCATGACGGCGTCCAGTACCTTCAGGATGATAAAACTGAGTATGCCGCACCACAGGACCGTTGCGATCACGCCAATTGCCTGGATCATGAACTGCGAACCCATGGCGTAGCCTGCATCCGCAGGACCGCCCAGGCTGCTCGCAAAAAAGACGGCGGTCAACAGGGTGCCGAGCGCGCCGCCGACTCCGTGTACCGGGAACACGTCCAGGGAATCGTCGATCTTAAGTACGCGCTTGATGTACTGGGTGGCGAAGTAGCAGACGACACCGGCGGCGATGCCGATCAGCAGGCCGCCCAGGGGGCCGACGAAGCCGGACGCCGGGGTTATCGTGCCCAGGCCCGCCACCATGCCGGTGACAATACCCAGCACGCTGGGCTTGCCGTGCTTGATCCATTCGCAGGCGACCCAGGCCAGGGAACCCGCCGCGGCGGAGATATGCGTGACCAGCATGGCCATACCGGCGTTGCCGTCGGCGGCCAGGGCGCTGCCGGCGTTGAAGCCGAACCAGCCTACCCACAGCATCGAGGCGCCGGCCACGCTCAGGGTCATGTTATGGGGCGGCATCGGAGAGCCGGGGAAGCCCTTGCGGTTGCCCAGCACGATTGCCGCGACGATCGCGGCCACACCGGCATTGATATGGACGACGGTGCCGCCGGCAAAGTCCATAAGCCCCAAATCTCCCAGCCAGCCGCCGCCCCAGACCCAATGACATATCGGCGCATAGACCAGCACCAGCCACAGGGTTGAAAAGGTCAGCACCGCGGAAAATTTCATGCGTTCCGCGAAGCCGCCCACGATCAGCGCGGGCGTGATGATGGCGAAGGTCATCTGGAACATGAAGAACACGCTCTCCGGAATATCGCCGCTCATGCTGTCCCAGCCGACCCCGTCGAGGAAGAACTTGCCCATGCCGACAAACTGGTTCATGGCGCCGCCGTCGCCGAACGCCAGGCCGTAGCCTACGACCAGCCACAGGATGGACATCAGGCAGGCTATGGAAAAACACTGCATCAATACGGACAGGACGTTCTTGCTGCGCACCAGGCCGGCATAGAACAGCGCCAGTCCCGGCAGGGTCATGAACAGCACGAGGGCCGTCGAAACCAGGATCCAGGCGGTGTTGGCGCCGTTCAGCTCAGGCGTATCCTGGGCCAGGCAGATTGCGGGGAATAAAGTCCCGGCGAGAAGAATCAGGGAATATAATCTAAGGTGTTTCATAATATACTCCGAGCATCAGAGGGCAACGCTGCCCTTCTCCCCGGTTCTTATCCGGATGACTTCATCCAGTCCAACAACAAAAATCTTGCCGTCGCCGATCTTGCCGGTGCCTGCTGCCTTGCAAACAGCCTCGATTGCGCCCTCAAGCTGGTCGTCGTCCAGGGCAATTTCGATTTTTACCTTGGGCAGAAAATCGACTACGTATTCCGCTCCCCGGTAAAGTTCGGTATGGCCTTTCTGGCGGCCGAACCCTTTTACTTCGGTAACGGTCAGACCTTTTATGCCGATTTCCGACAGCGCATCGCGCACGTCGTCGAGTTTGAATGGTTTGATTATGGCCGTGAGTAATTTCATCGTTTCATATCCTGCTGTTAAATATTAGGTTGTTACCGCTGTGTTGTATGACTATATAATATAGCCCCGTTCGTCGTGCAAGACAATATCCAGCCCTTCCTGCTCCTCGTCGGACGTAACCCGCAAACCGATCACGCTGTCCACTACCTTGAGAATGATGAAGCTGGCTATGCCCGTATAAATCACCGTCGCGATCACGCCGGTAAACTGGACGCCTACCTGGGCGGCGATGCCGCCGCTTTCAACGCCGAACCCCGCGCCTCCCAGGGTTTCTGCGCAGAACACGCCCGTCAGCAGGGCGCCGATGATGCCGCCGATGGCATGGACACCGAACACGTCCAGTGAATCATCATAGCCCAGCATCCGTTTCAGTTTAACTGCCGCCAGGAAGCAGCCGACGCCGGAGGCGAAACCGATGGCGATGGCGCCCATGGGTCCGACGAAGCCGCAGGCCGGGGTGATCGCGACCAGGCCGCCCACCGCGCCGGAGGCGATGCCCAGCACGCTGGGTTTGCCGTGGTTCACCCACTCGCAGATCATCCAGCCCAGGGCCGCGGACGCGGTGGCTATCTGCGTTACCGCCATTGCCATGCCGGCGCCGCCGTCGGCAGCCAGGTGGCTGCCGGCGTTGAAACCGAACCAGCCCACCCACAGCATGGAGGCGCCGATCAGGGTGTAGGTCAGGTTATGGGGCATCATGGGAGTGGTCGGATAGCCCCTGCGTTTGCCGAGTACGAGGGCGCACACCAGTCCCGCCATGCCGGCGTTGATGTGCACAACCGTGCCGCCGGCAAAATCCAGGATACCCTTGTTGCCGAGCCAGCCGCCGTCACCCCAAACCCAGTGGCATACCGGGGCGTACACCACTGTGAGCCAGATCGCCATGAACCACAGCACCGCGCTGAATTTCATGCGCTCTGCGAAGGCGCCGACGATCAGCGCCGGGGTGATGATTGCGAACGTCATCTGGAACGTCATGAATACGGATTCCGGGATGGTGCCGCTCATGGAATCCACCGTGACTCCCGCCAGGAACACCTTGTCCAGCCCGCCCCAGTAGGCGCCTTCTCCACCGAACGCGATACTGTAGCCGTACAACACCCAGAGCACGGTCATCATCGAGGTGATGGCGAAGCACTGCATCAGTACCGACAGCACGTTCTTGCTCCTGACCATCCCGGCATAGAAGAGGGAGAGCCCCGGTATTGTCATGAACAGTACCAGGGCCGTCGCAGTCAGCATCCAGGCCGTGTCTCCCGCGTTCAATTCATCTGCCCGCGCCCCGAGCGGCAGCAGCAATGCCGCCAGGCTTGTCAGCACAGTGGTTTTATTGGTGATTCGCTTCATTATCAGTTTCTCCTGCTGGTATTCGTATTACATTATGTTCCTAGAAGCTCATGGAAATACTGCCCACGAGCGCCTCGCAAATCTCACCACCGCAGTCGTCGTCCGCATCGTTCCAGGATGCGCTCAGGCTCAAGGGGCCGAGACTCTTGCTGATACCGATGCTGTAGTGGGTGTAGTTGAAGCCTTCCGGCCCCGTGGTCTGGTCGCCTTCCACGTCCTGCCAGCCGACATAGAACGACAGGCCGAAGCCGTGGGGCAGCGAGAGGTCCAGGCTGCCGTTGAGATACACGCCGTCACCGTCTTCACCGAAGAAGTCCGGGGAATAAGCGATGCCGAGGCCGACACTGGGTTCCAGCACGCCCGGGAAGGTATAACCGGTACTGGCGTACACTTCGAAGAAGTTCTCTTCCGGCTGCGCATCGGAACTGGGATAGATGTAGTAGAGGCCGCCTACGTCCCAACTGAGACCGCCATCCAGTTCACCCGAGAGACCGCCGTAGACGTCGATCTCAAGGTCTTCGGCAAAATCCACGTTCGAAGCCCAGGTGCCCAGGTAAAAACCTGATGGTGCATGGGAATAGTCCATTCCACCCTGTACGGCCGCCTTTTCGCTGGTCTGGGAGCTGCCGCGGTAAAGGTAATCGGTAAACAGCCCTATGTTCCCGCTGACCTGGTGCGGAGAGACTTCCGCTCGCACACTTGCCGCCCCGCTCACGAGAATGAGGGTCGTCAGGGTCAGGATGGTATTTCGCATTTTTTTACTCCGGTTGTAGCGTTAATCACAATCGGTGTAATGCATGCATGGAACGTGCCAAGTTGGGGAAGCTTACATTCAGGATGCCTGTTGACACAGTTTCAGCAATTTCAGGACACCCATGAAATTGAGCGGCAATTTCGGGACACCCATTGAAATTGAGAGAGAGAAATTACAGAAATTACAGGACACCCATATAAATTTAGTGGGTGTCCTGAATTGTGCTGATTTATGGGTGTCCTGAATTGTGGTACTGATTTATGGGTGTCCTGAATTGTGGTAACTGCGGAGTGCACCTGATCTGGGCGTTTGGTGGGTGTTTTGCACAATCATAGTGCAGTGGTTGTCGCGGCGCGGGGTTGTGGTTATTATGTGAGGGTTAGCTGTTGCGGATACTGTTGATCATGACCAGGGCACGGGAATTTGAAGATTTTATCCAGCAGTTCCTGCGCTTGCTGCCCAGGGACCTGAGCCGCTCGCGGGAGGACCTTGAGAAGGTGGTGCGCGCCTCCATGAACGCGGCTTTTTCCAGGATGAACCTGGTCACGCGGGAAGAGTTCGACGTGCAATTGCAGTTACTCGCCAATACCCGTGCGGCGCTGGACGATCTGCAGAAACAAATCACCGAGATGGAAAAAAAGCTTTCGGAAAAACAAGACACGGGTTAAACTGTACAAGTCCTGACTAAATCAGGGATTCCATCACAACAACCTGAGACCGTAACATTCAAGGAGGAAAGCAAATGGAGATTGCAAGGATCTATTCACGTGCACTGGCAGTGATCGATTCTCAGCAGGTCACCGTCGATATACACGTCTCCCCCGGCCTGCCCAAGTTCCACATCGTCGGTCTACCCGAAACCGAGGTCAAGGAAAGCCGGGAACGCGTCAGGAGTGCGCTGCTGACCAATCATTTCGAGTTTCCGATACGCCGGATCACCGTGAACCTGGCTCCTGCCGACCTGCCTAAACAGGGCGGGAGGTATGACCTGGCCATTGCTGTCGGGATCCTGGCGGCCACCGGGCAGGTCTCCCGTGACGCCCTGTCGTCCCACGAGTTTATCGGCGAGTTGTCCCTGGCCGGCGAATT
>VYCZ01000106.1 GCA_009843675.1 Gammaproteobacteria bacterium
CTCCTCCCGCCTGGTAGTGATGCGGTACCGGATGTTCGGGCGGTTGAAGCCGCTGATATATACCCTTGCCTGCTCCAGGCCCAGGCGTTCCCGTATCTCGAAGCGGGTACGTTCATCCGCCGTCGCGGTCAGGGCGATACGGGGTACGGACGGGAAGCGCTGGTGAAGTTGATCCAGCGCCAGGTAGTCCTTGCGGAAATCATGCCCCCATTGGGAGACGCAATGGGCCTCGTCAATGGCAAACAGGGCAAGCTGTGTCCGTTCCAGCAATGCCAGGGTGCGTTCCTGCAACAGGCGTTCCGGCGCGATATAGAGCAGGTCCATATCGTTGTTCAGCAGACCCTGTTCCGTTTCCCGGACGGTTTGCGCCGGCAGGGTTGAATTGAGGAATGCGGCCCTGATCCCGAGCTGCAGCAACGCGCTGACCTGGTCCTGCATCAGGGCAATGAGCGGTGAAATGATGATGCCGGTGCCGGGGCGAATCATGGCCGGAACCTGGTAACACAAGGATTTGCCGCCGCCGGTAGGCATCAACACCAGCGCATCGTTTCCTGCGAGTACGTGGTTGATGATGTCCTGCTGCTCGCCGCGAAAGTCCCGGTAACCGAAGGTATTGCGCAGAATTTCCAGTGCCTGTTCCATCTTTTTCCTCTTTGACTTGTGTACCGGTATCATTACCGGCCTGTTTTGCAGTTTACCAGTTTATGCGAACGCCAGGGCAAATCGCTCGATAAACCAGAAAGTCGAAACGATTCCGAGCGCATAGCTGAACACCAGGCGTAGCGGCCGGTTGTCATACGCGGGCAGTAACGGGCGGGGCAGGCGCGCAACCAGCCACAGGCCGGTGAATACCGCTGTTATGACGAGCAGTTGGCCCGCTTCCACGCCCAGGTTGAAGAATAATAATGCGCTGATCTTCTCCGTCTGCGGCAGGCCCGTTTCCGTCAGGGCCGCGGCGAAACCGGCCCCATGCACCAGGCCGAAACCGCAGGCTACCAGCACCGGGCGGCGCCAGGTTAACGTGGAGCGATCATTACGGGCGATCTCGCTGGCAAGCATCACAATCGACAGGGCTATCACCGTTTCCACGGCGGGGATGGACACGCGCAGCATATCCAGCGCCACCAGGAACAGGGTAATCGAGTGGGCCAAGGTAAAACCGGTGACGGTAATCAGGATCCGGCGCAACGTGCGGGCGATGTAGAGCAGGCCGGCAAGAAACAGCAGGTGGTCTATGCCGCCGAATATATGTTCGACCCCCAGCGCGAAATAATCCCTGATTACCCCGGTAAAGGTCTCCGGCGCCGGGATACGCCATTCCGACTCGCCTGGATCGAGTATCACGCTGCGTGTTTCCCCGCTCCGGAACTCGATGCGTAACAGGGATGAAATCGATGGATTGAACAACGGGTAATCGATGGCCACGGATTTTCCGGAGAGACCGTTTTCACATGAGTAAATCTCCGACCCCGCCGGCCGCAGTTGTACGGGTTGTTGCCGGGTGACATCACAGCCCGTCAACGTGATGCGCGGGACATTGTCCGGGTTGACGGGAGGAGGAGTCTTCCACCTGAGCGTCAGCGCGCCTTCACCGTATTCGGTGATATTGATGAATAGCGGCCGGCTGTCATGGGCGAATGCAGGGTGACTGCCGAGGAGACACGGAGTGATAAAGACGGCCAGAATTACTGTTCGGAGCATTTTTTACACTTTATGGCGCGTACCATATGGGCGATGTCCAGGCCCGCTCCCGGATCACTTCAGGATATCCTTGCGGCGGCCCGGTTTGCAGGGCAATCGAATCATGGAGTGAATTGCGCGGGGTGGGGATCTGCAGCACGCGCACGTAATAGAGCGCGCGGGTGTCCGGATCGAATTCCGGGTCCGTCCAGACGGTCGCGAGTTCCACCGCGCCGATGTTGTTTGCATAGCGGGCGTTGCGGCGGTCGACACTGTCACCCACAGGCGGCAATCTTCCGTCCGTGTCCGGTGCCCGCCCATCGGACCAGGCTGCGTCAAAGACCTTTTCCCGTGCTTTACCGTGAGTGTCCAGCCAGGATTTAATCACCTGGACCCGATCGAGATTCGCCCCGCCCGGATCTTTCACGGCATATATCAGGAAGCTCGGCGCACGGTCCGCGGCGGCCAGAACGCCTCCCATCGGCACGCCCTTGCCGTAGCCTGCAGCAGCGAGATTACGATGACTTAAATCCTCTTCGGTAAAATCGTATCCCGCAAAAAAACGTACGCTGATACGCGGGCCGGTGCTGGCGTAGACCTCGCGCCTTTTGAGTGCCGCAAAGATCTCTTCGCGGGTATTGTCCCGCGTCCAGACCGCGGCCAGGCCCGAGGCTGAATACAGCCAGCCGGGATAACCGTAAAAGCCTTCCTCCTTGTTTTCCAGGACGGAATCCTGCGCGAATTTTCCCATGAAGTTATCTTCTTCCGCCGAGGCCAGGCCGGTATGGCTGTCCGTGGAACCGATCATGCCGAACCTGTACGGGTTGACGCCCAGTTGCCGGTCGAGTTCAAGGCCTGTCTTCATGGCTGGACGGACATAATCAGCCTCGGTAAAAGTCGGCGGACTGGTGCCCGGCAAACCTTTTTCATAAATCTCGAAACCGGCAAACTCGTCCCCGGGAGACAGCAACGGATGGGTCTCGGAAGTCCCCTTGGTCTGGGTTACCTCCACCACGGTCTCCCAATCCGACCGCAAACGGGCATAACCGACATCCATGGGGTCGCCTGACGTCGCCGTGCGGGTGAACATACTTCCCTTGGAGAGATTCGAATTATGCGGGATGGCAACGAAATCAATTCCAGTCCGTTCCCGGGTTCTTGCCAGCCACAGCCAAAGGTCCTCCGGGTTTTCACTGTCGTTGGCGCTGTAGGGATAGATTTGTTTCGCAGTAGCACCGTCAGCCGGAGTCAATACAACTCGATGGAGGTTTTTGCCGTCAGGCTGGGGACTGTACTCCCAACCGAGCAGGGCGGTGAACTGCCCGGGTGCGTTATGCCTGTCTGCGGCATCTGTGAGACGCTCCCAGTTGCTGCGGAAGACTTCGTCAACATGTATATCTTCAACTGAAGCATAATTTTTTGCAGCAAACCACATGTTGCCAAGACCGAAATACAGCACAGGCATGTCCGGGTTACCCAGGGTTTCATCGCCTGCAATGTACCTGTTATAAAGCATCTTCAGAATACCCGGCAGGCTGAAGTCCGGCCGCTGTTCGGGGGGCATGTCATTCAGGGCAAGCGCCATCATGTAAATCAGTCCGGCGCCCAGTTCGTCTCCTTGCTGTTTCACTTTCAGCATGCGTTTGCCGAGCTGGGTATCGGCAAGCCTTTCGTCTTTCAGCTCCAGAATGCTGAAAAGCTGTCCCAGGTATTCCGCATGGTCCGTGACCGCCAGGAAATCAAGAGGTGTCCGTATTTTAACCCTGTCCCCGTGGTAGGGATGCACCACCGGTTCGCCCTTGGCGAAGCGGTAGGCCGTATCGGGGTCGGCGGAGCTGTTGCCGAGCAGGTAGGCATCGTTGGACAGGTTACTGTGCGTGTGGGTATCGCCCCAGAGCAGCCTGTCGGGAAAATCCGCTCCCTGGACCGGCACAAAAACCATAGATATGAATACAACCAGGCCGACTATCAGTACTGAATAACGGTTCATCATTGCCTTATAATACCGCTCGTGAATAAATACATGAACCCGACAGACAAGGAATACAACCATGTTAGATAAAGTCCGTACCCTACAACCACAGAATATCCGTAATCAATTGTTCATTAACGGCGAGTTTGTTGACGCAGAGGACGGCAGCACCATAGATGTGCTCAACCCTCATGACGGCAGCAGGATTACCGCTATCGCAGAGGCCAAACCGGCGGACGTGGACAAGGCGGTCACCGCCGCCCGCGCCGCATTCCACGGCTGGAGCAATATGTTTGCATCAGAACGCGGCCGGTTGATTATGAAACTGGCCGATAAACTGGAGCAGCACTTTGACGAATTTACCGAGCTGGAAAGCCTGGACACCGGCCATCCGCTCAAGGATACGCGGCGCCTGGACCTGCCCAGGACCTTGCTTAACCTGCGTTATTTCGGCGGCATAGCGGATAAGATAGACGGCAGGGAGGTGCCGGTGGAACCGGGCTTCCTGAGCATTGTCAAACGGAAACCGGTCGGCGTGGTCGGACAGATCGTTCCCTGGAACTTTCCCATCATGTTCTGCAGCTGGAAACTGGGGCCTGCCCTTGCCGCCGGTAACACCGTGGTGATGAAACCGTCCGAGATCACCCCCCTGTCAACACTCAGGCTGGTGGATCTCATGAACGAAGTGGGTTTCCCGCCGGGCGTCGTCAATATCGTCCCGGGCTATGGTCATACTGCCGGCCAGCACATCGCCGAGCACCCGGACATAGACAAGATCGCCTTTACCGGCTCAACGGCAACCGGCAGGAAGATCGTCCAGGCTTCGGCAGGCAACCTGAAACGGGTATCATTGGAGATGGGAGGTAAAGGCCCCAACATCGTATTTGAAGACGCAACCCTGCCCGCGGCAGTCGGCGGTTCGGCCTTCGCCATCTTCCACAACCAGGGCCAGGCCTGTATTGCCGGCTCCCGCCTGTTGTTGCACGAGGCCATTGCCGATGAGTTTCTGGAAAAATTCATCGGGCTGGCAAAGTCCATCAAACTGGGGAATCCGCTGGATGATGAAACCGAGATGGGCCCGCTGACATCGAAGATGCACCTGGACCGGGTGCTCAACTACATCGGCATATGTAAAAAAGAAGGCAATCACGTCCTCACCGGAGGGAAACAACCGGATAACGATGAGCTCAGAAAGGGAT
>VYCZ01000446.1:0-4065 GCA_009843675.1 Gammaproteobacteria bacterium
ACGCGACTACAGCCCCCACCTGACCATCGCCCGCAAACTTACCCGCCCACTCAAGCCGTGTACGTTCGAACCGGTCCACTGGGATGTCAGGGAATTCTGCCTGGTCGAGTCCGTCACCCATGAGAAGGGGGCCAGGTACCGGGTGTTGCAGTCCTGGGTGTTGGGTTAGCAGGGGTTCAGGCCGGCCAGACTGAATCCTGATCCTTTGTCACATCACCTCAACACCAATCAGCCAGTCGTGCAGCGTCATAATGAACGCCAGGTAAAGCAACAGGCCAACCACCACGGCGATAAGGTCGTTTGCGGGGCTTGCCGGAAAACCGGGCACGGGGCGATTCCTGCGATGTTTCATGGAGATGCGCCCGGCCACCGCCCAGGCCAGGAAACAGCCGAACAGCAACACGTCGGCCAGGGCGCCGTTGGTCAGCAAATGGGCAAAAGCCCAGATCTTGACGGAAGCGAATACCGGGTGTTTCACCGCGGTCTTGATCCGTCCCGGTAACAGGCTGGCCATGAACAGCGGAAACACGAACAGCATCAACAGGAAGTTGACGTGGAGCAACCAGGCGGGCGGCGTGTACAGGATCACGGGGTCGCTCCTTGCCAATCCGTAACCCCAGATCAACAGAACCAGCCCCGCCAGGGACGCCACGCTGTACAGGGTTCTCCAGGCGGTAGTCCCCAGCCGCTCGGCCATGGCGTCGCGCCAGCCCACGTTGACGATGGAGACGGAATGTACGGCAAAAAACAGTATTAAACCGGTAATGAACAGTGACATAGTTTCACCCATAACGAATTCAGACCTGCCCTGGCATGATATCAGCGGGTACGACCCGTTTCCATCTTGTTTTAAGGAAGCTCCGTCTTAATCAGAAGTTCCCTGATATGCGCCATCCATGGCGCAATTAAATTTTTTTCAAAAAAAACTTGACCTTCTGATTTTATGGCATAGGATATATTTCCATAGGATGCCGTCGGGCGCCGGGTGGCGCAGCGGCGGTATCAGAACCACCACCTTTACGGATAGCGAAAGGCATGGATTTGATGAACGGAGAACCCGTCAACAGTTATCACGGCGCGTACAGGCCCTGCAACGGGTTTGTGCTTTCGTATACAGGCTCCCTGGTCGGGGCCATCGAAATAGACGGCATCGACCCGGACGGAATGTCGCAGAAGGACATGGAGGCATTCTCCATCGTCATCAGGAACCTGCTGAATATCCTGCCCCAGTCCATTGTACTGCAGCAGTATTACGTCCATTACCGCGAGCTCAACGTGTCCTTTGCCCGGCGCGCCGACCCGGTGTGTAACGCGCTGAACCGGTACCGGGAAAGGCACCTGAACCGGATGCGCCTGGCCGGCGCCCGTTGCGTGCTGTTCGTCGAGATGTATCCTGAACGCCGGGACCAGTCCAGCCTGGCGCTGTTCCTGCGCCACCTGCCCAGATGCCTGCACAGTGAAGAGTCCAGAGATCATATCAGGCGCTTCATCACGTACGGGCCTGCCCGCAGCGCCTCGCACAGCGCCCTGGAAAAGCTGGCGCCAGCGCTGGAAACCCGGATCCGGGATATCGTCAATTACTGCAGCGGCCTGTTCCGGACCCGGCAACTTGACCTTGATGAAACCTACCGGGTGATGAAATTTCTGGCGACCCTGGAGGTGAAATATCTCGATTCCGGCCTGCACTGCCCACAGGCCATCGATACGGACCTTTCCGACGGTCAGGTCACACCGGTCACCATGAATGGCACGGACATATTGCGGCTGCAGAACCGCAACAAAACCTACGCTCGTGTCCTGTCGGTGAAACAATTCAACTTCGACCGGTTTACCCCTGGACTGTTCGCCAGGGGGCCGATCAAGACACCGGGCAACTACGTGTTGACCACCCGTTACAAGGGCATGAGCGAGGCGTCCAGGACGCTGTTCTTCTTCAACCGCAAGAAGGAACTCGAACGGGAGACACTCAGCTTTGCGGACTTCATCAAGGGGCTGGACGACGGCGCGGAAAAGGATCGGGACATGCAGGTGTTCCGTCCGTCGCTGATACGGAAGTTCCAGGAACTGGACGAGGCGGCCTCCTTGAAGGACAACCTGGGACTTGTCGCCACCCATGCAGTGGTATTCGATACCGACGTGAAGGAGCTTGAAAAGACCACGGAACGGTTGCAATCCGCCCTGCAACAGAACCAGTTCAGCATCCTCTGGGAGACGGTGGCCCAGCCGGATGTGTTCTTCGACCTTCAGCCCTGCTCCGACCACCACGGCCGGTTCTTCCGGGACATTCCGCTGAACACTTCTCAATTCTCCACCCTGGCGCTGTTCTTCAAGTCCGCCCAGGGGGCAAAAACAGTTGAAGACCTGGGGGACGAAGAAGCGCAATATATCTTCCTGTCAGGAGACGATTCACCTTATTACTTCTCGCCGTTTGCCGGCGGGCGTGGCTTCCTGGTCGGAGTGGGCCCGGTGCGTAGCGGCAAATCGTTCCTGCGTACCTGCACCGGGATCCACTGGCCCAAATATGGTGGTTTCTACCGGGCCATCGACATCGATCCGGGCTCCGAGCCCATTGCCCATGCGTTCGGCGCTGACGCCGGCATCGTGCGCTTCGACGGCTCGCAGGATCGCGGCTTCAATTTCTTTTCCCAAGCGCGCGGCCCGGATGACACCCGGTTCATTGCGCACCTGAACCGCCAGCTCGTGGCTATGATCGGCGCCAACGACTCTGAGGAACTGCGGCGGCTGACCGGCGCCGACCAGCTTGCCCTGGATCGGGCCGTACGGCAGGTGCTCAGGTTGCCGTCCCACTTGCAGACCCTGGCGACACTGGTGAAACACTGTCCGGGACCGGTGCAGAGGAAGCTGGCGCGGTTTGCCGGGACTGGTGCATACGCCTGGCTGTTCGACGCGCAGCGGGACGCCATCGGTTCCATGGACAGGAAGGTGGCAGTCTACAACCTGGCAGGTATCAGGGACGATGGCGTCGCCAAACCGCTGGTGATGGCGGAGATAGCTTACCGGATACTGCGTTTCTATGAAAACCCGGAAATCCGCGCCTGCCCGAAGTGGCTCGACGTGGATGAATGCCACCATATCCTGGCCAACCCGGAGTTGACCAGAACCCTACTGCTGGACCGGGTTCGCACCTGGGGCAAGTTACTGGCGGGTATCGGCATGTGGACCCAGTCCGGCATCGAACTCGGCAATATCAAAAACTGGGAAGCGCTGCGCAGCGCCGCCTCCACCTTCATCTTTACCGCCGACCCGGAGTTAAACAGGGATGCCTACCGATCGATTTTCAACATGAAGGAGGGAGAAATGGAAACCATCAGGGGGATGATCCCGAAGCGCGAGTTTTACCTGATCCAGCGTGATCTGAACGTTTCGAAGAAATGCATCCTGTCCGTGGAACCGGAACAATACGTGTTGTCGACGTCCAGTCCGGCGGAGCAGACTCTGTATTTCGACAATGTCGAACGATACGGTTTTGACGCCGGCGTCAGGAAGACAGTGGCGGCGCTGGCCGGCAACCACGGGACGGAAGTCTGGTGAACAGGTTGATACCGGCGCTCTGCTGTTTTCTCATCAGCGCGGCTCATGCCGGAGGCATTCCGACGGTCGATGCCGGTATCATTGCCCGGCAGATCATCGCCTACCAGCAACAGTTGCGCGACTTTGAGACCCAGTTGCAACAGGTGAACCTCAACAGCGAACAGTTGGCTATGCTCAACAGGCAGTTCAGCCAGACCCTGAAGCATTACGATGACTACCTGCAACAGATCAGGGGCTTGCAGCGGATGATCTCGCGTAAGGACTGGAACGGCCTGTTCCAGGTGCTCAGGAATCAATACGGCATCAGTCCCTACTCACGCATAGCGAAGATCGGCAGGGGCGGCGGCGGCAGAAGCGCCATCGACGCAGAGGTGGGCAAACTCTACCGGGTGCCGGCGGAGGCCGACCAGGTACTCCGGCGGTTCGCGGCGGCCGGTGTCGACCCGGAACCCTGGGCGACCCAGGCGCAGCGCCACAGGGCCCGCTATGAAGCTTACCGGGACCAGCTGGAAC
>VYCZ01000446.1:4075-4850 GCA_009843675.1 Gammaproteobacteria bacterium
CTCATGGAACGTTATCGCAAGATCGGGATCACAAAAGAGAATTTCGACCTGGGCGACAAGAGCGACCTGAACGCTTTGCAGACGGCGGTAACGACCAACTTCCATATCATCGATGAACTGCAGGCGCTGAATAAAATCCAGAACCAGCGCCTGTTGCATAGCAACCACGATTATATGCATGCGCTGTCAATGGCGCAGGCCCAGCGCCGCGCCGAAGCAGAGCGACTGGAACGGGTGGTCAACCGGGCAACAACGCCGCGATCGTTCCGCTGGCGCGATTTGAATATGAGTAACAGGAGATAGCGTTACTCCCGGGGACGGACTTAAGTGTGCCCCCGGGTGTTGTAAGCGGGGGCCTGTCCCCCGACAGGAACCAGGAAAAACAGGATTATTTAAAGAGGATTAAAACATGATGTCACAGCGTTTCGCAGCCGGCGTACTCGTAACGTTTCTGCCTTCCCGGGCACTGGCTACCCCGATCGATCCTGCCGGCTTCCTGGGCGAATTCTTCAACAAGGCAAGCAGGCTGACCGACGACCTGATAAGCGTCTCGACGGAACTGTACCGCTTCTCGGAGCTTGAATGGACCACGTTCACCGTGTTTGCCCTGGTCATCGTCCTGATCAAGTGGACCATCGGCGCGGCGGCAGTGAAGGACGTGATCTTCGTCGTGTTGATGATCCTAATCGCCCAGTCACTGCTGCAATCGTACGATTACGTACTGGCGTTGTTGTGGGAAATCACCACGGTACTGTCCGACGATATAAACCTGAAC
>VYCZ01000425.1 GCA_009843675.1 Gammaproteobacteria bacterium
TCATAAGTGTCGTTGGGATCGACCTCGATGCCCAGAGCCGTTTCAATTCCCATCGCTGCAAATCCGGCTTCAGCCTGCAATCCAGCTATATCGCCAATATAACGTGCCAGAGAGGAGTCCCCAGGGTTCGACTTCCTTACTGTCTCTAAGGTTGCCGCGGCCTCGGCAAAGGACCGTTTAGCCGCCTGAGTATCTCCCGCCTTCGCTTGCGCGGCGGCTACCATGCCCACATATTGCGAAGAATGTCGCGCATCGTCCATGTCACGGGCAGCTTTGAGGGCGGCTTCCAATGCCTGTCGAGCGGCTTGTCCCTCTCCCGCGCGGGCTTGCAGAACAGCAATCTCGTTCAGTAGCATAGGGATGATCAGGGCAGTCTCATCAGAAACTTTAAAATCATCAACGATAGCCAGAGCGGTTTCAAAGTTACCCTTCTTTGCTTGAACAATGGCTTAATACATCAACGATATAGCTGAGCCATGGCGGGATGCGGAAGTTATCGTTTGTTCTGCAGCCTCGTAATCGCCCCTGACCAACTGCCAGGGGGTAACATAAACTTCCGCTATAGCTGCCAACGAGCCAACTTCACCAAGTACATCACCGACATTGGAAGGATCAGTACTCATCACTGTGTTAATGGCGTCTGTATAGTCGCCCCTTTCCGCCTGCACGCTGGCAATGGCCCGGAGAGCGTTGTCCCGATAATTATCATCGATATTCATTGCGGTCTCGATAGCGCTCGCGTCATCCCCGGCTTCAGCCTGTGCCAAGGCGATTTCCGCCATGGCCTTGAGGCGGAAAAGTTCTTTTTCTTCAATACGGGAGGCGATTTCGATAGCCTCCCGGACTTGACCCGATTGAGCGAGTGCGGCGGCGAGATACCCCAAATTCAAGTTGGGATACAGACGTGATGAGTCTGCTGCAATCTTATCGACAGTGTCATGAAGAGTAAAAAACGTCTGTTTTGCAGCCTCCGTATCTCCAATATTCGTTTGCGCGATGGCTATCCTGGCTAAGTCTTCGAACCTGAAAATATCGTGTAAACGGATGGCTTCAGAAGCTGCGCGACGAAGCGTCCGTCTCGCGCCAGAAATGTCACCAACATCCGCTTGGGCTTCGGCAATTTCGCGTAAGTGGTCTGAGCGACTCTCAGGGGAAGCGGCGCTGTATGCCTCGTACCAGGCAAGGCCAATGGCACACCAGTAACTCGGCTTCGTCACACATGCCGCTCCCGCAGTTGCCTTGGTGAGTTGTAGGCTTTGTGTCCGCAGCTCAGCCACCCACTCTACCGGGATTGCGAAATTCAAGTTCTCTCCCTGAATCTTGAAAGTAGTGATACCAACGAGTTCACCAGATTGATTAAAAAGACCGCCTCCTGATGAGCCTGGAGAGAGAGCCAGATCCGTCTGTATCAGGGGTGCAACCTGCTTGTCGGCTGCTCCTCGCAATTGGGAAACGATCCCCTGAGACAATGATAGTTCCAAACCCGCCGGCGCGCCCACAGCGTATACCTCCTCGCCCACCGATAGCGTTTTTGCGGTCCCCAAGCGAGCAACCTTCGCGGCAGGCGGCAGGGGTAGTTCCTCCACAAACAACAGACACAAGTCGCGTTCTTGGTTGTGCCCCAACAGGGATGCCGCCATCTGATAAGGCTTGCCGCCAGACCAATTGGTCGCTTGGCGTACTGCCAAACTAATCGCTTGGTCCAGGATATGGCAGTTGGTCACCACCTCATTGACGCCCACGACTACGCCGCTCCCCTGAGCTGTCGTCTCACCCCATCCGTTCAACGCCAGCACAACAACCACCGACGTAGCGACTTCGGAGAACACATCCTTCGCATTCTCTCCTCTGGCGATACCAGGTAAAGTTGTAAGCGCAATGGAGAGGATGACGATAGAGAAGATAGGTATTGTTCTCATCTGACTGATTGTATCATGCACGGGGCATCCATAGCCGGATCAGGATTACCAGTTCCCCACTCTCAATTCTCCCGCTGCCAGCGCCTATAGGGGCCGCGCATTTCCAGGACCGCACTTTGATACATGGCGGTTCTTTCCGCGGATATCGCCATGATTTCTTTTTCCTTCCGCACCCTGGACAGGTTTTTTGCTCGCGCAACTGGTCGATCTTCTTGTTCAGTTTGCCCGCCTGGCATTTTGTCCTGTTGGCAAGTCGGCGAAAAAAACAGGACACCCAACAAAATTCTACGGGCGTCCCGGATTAATTCATCCCGGATTAATTCACGATTGACCTCTCCGCCATCGACGGCGGTACGGCGCCGTTGGCGGGCCATGAGACCCTGCCGGTTGCAGGGGATTTTTCGGCGCAGGAAAGCTATACTTGCGCCATGAGCGCAAAAGCGGACAACATTGACTGGGACGGGTTGGTTGGCCTGTTCAGGCCAGGGTCGGGCGCCATGCCGCCCAAGTTGGCAGGCAGGGACGCCATACTGGATGAATTGTCTATCCTGCTCAATGATATAAGCAAATTCAACCGGGCGCCCGCCGGCGATGCCGTGCTGTACGGCCCGCGCGGGAACGGCAAGACTGTGCTGCTGAGTGCGTTTGAAAATCAGTGCGAGAGCAAGGGCGCGGATGTCATTGCGCGGACGCCCGACGCAATCAGGACCGAGGCGGACCTGGCTGCGCACCTCCTGTACGATGACAGCTTGTTCAGTCAGTTCCTGGAAGCCATCAGGTCCCGGGCCGGCGCCGACCTGGGCCTGGGGTTCGCCAGGGTGACATGGGACAACCTGAACCAGGCAGAGCGGGACAATTACAAGCGTCGTCACTTGGTTGACCTGCTGGCCGCCCGTTGCCGCAGTGCGCCGCTGGTGGTGACGCTGGACGAGGCGCACACGCTTGACCCGGAAGTCGGACGCAGACTGCTGAACGCCAGCCAGCTGGCGCAACGAAAAGGCGCCCGGTTCCTGCTGGTATTGGCCGGGACGCCGAACCTCAGGTCCCGCCTGGACAGCATGAGCGCCACGTTCTGGGACCGGGCCGAAGTATTCGGTATCGGACGCCTGGATGCGGGCGCCACGAGCGAGGCGCTGGTAGCGCCGTTGCAAAACTACGGCATCGACCTTGATGAGGATGCGTTGGAGGCGGTCATCACCGAGAGCCAGTGGTACCCGTACTTCATACAGCTCTGGGGAGGGGCGCTGTGCGAGGCGCTGGCAGCGCGCAAGTCAACGCACATCGACATGGCGATAGTGGAGGCGGCCCGGCCCGCCTTTACTTCAAAAAAGGTTTTCTATTATGAGAAACGCTACGAGGAGGTTCGTAATCGTGATCTGTTGGATTCGGCTAAGGCAGTGGCCGACATGTTCAGGAATGAGCGCTGTATTGACGATGACATACTGCAAAAGCAACTGGCCTCCGGCCTGTCTACAGGCTCACAGGGCGTACTGGATGTGATCAGGGATCTCTCCCACCTGGGCTTTATCTGGAAACCGCCGGCCAGCGCGTCCGTTGAACCGGGCATCCCCAGCCTCATGGACTACGTGCTGACGGAGCGGCAGGAGTTGACGGGAACGCTCCGGGTAGAATGACTTTCCTTATAATGACGAATAAACTGCCTACTGGATTCCTGCTTCCGCAGAAATGACAAACCTGTGTCTGGGGACGGATTTAAATCCGTCCCCACTGAATGCGGGATTCCTGCCTTCGAAGGAATAACGCCGGGTACATTCAGAGTCTTACCTGATTTAGCCGAGGAACTGTTCTACCGCCGAGTTGAGCGCGCCCAGTTGTTCCAGCGGCGGGACGTGTCCGCAATCGGGGATCATGCAGACTTCGGCCTGTTTGATGGAAGATGCAAAAATTTCGGCGTAAGCAGGCGGGATTAACGCGTCGTTCTCTCCCCAGACGACCAAAGTCGGGGCGCTGATCCTGTGGATGCGTTTGTTCAATCCCTTGTCCGGGATCGGCCAGATCACCTTGGCAGTGCAGCCCAGGGTCCAGAGGAACTGTACAAGGCCCTCGGCGGCCTCGTCTTCGTCCCCGGGTTGGGCCAATGCCGCCTGGACCAGTTCTGAGGCGGTATTGTGGAACAACACCGCGGCCAGTTGTTCCGCGTCCTTGGCAGTCCAGTCGGCGACGGTGTAGGACCAGTCCTTATGCCAGAGGCCGATGGGTGCGATCAGCACCAGCCTGCTGATGCGTTCCGGCTTGTGCGCAGCCAGTTCGGCAGCCAGCATGCCGCCGAAAGAATGGCCGACAAGGCGGGTTGAATCGATTCCCAGGCCGGTCAGGATGTCATCGTAGGCCAGGACCGCATCCCACAGGTCTTCCACCTGGTCGATGTCATTCGGTTCGCCGGGAAAGGTGCCGGGGAAATACGGCGCATAGACCGTATACTTCTCAGCCAGCCCATGGAGAAACGGGTCCCAGTTCAAACCGCCGGCGGAATGCAGGAAAACCAGGGGATCGCCCGTTCCAGCCACGTCCACTCTGATATCCAGCAAGCCGCCAAGGACGGATACGATCTGGTTACGAATTTCAGCCATGACAGTTTCTCTTTCTGATATATGGGGTCAGAGTAAAAATTCTGGCGACACTTACTCTGACCCCGAAGTTACCAACTAGCCGTTCAGGCTGCCTGCCGGGCCGGTTGTTTACAGTTTTCCGGCCACCAGTGGTTTTCCCAGCCTTCGTCATCCCACACGCCGCGCAGGTGAGGCAGGACATCTTTGGTAAGCCGGTCGATATTTTCCATGGTCTCCTCGTGGGACATGGAACCGAAATGGGGCAACAGCATCAGGTTGCCGACCCGCAGGCGCTTCACGATGCCCAGCAGTTGCTCCGTCACGCTGGCTGCGCTGCCGGTAACCAGGTACTCGTTC
>VYCZ01000122.1 GCA_009843675.1 Gammaproteobacteria bacterium
TGGCCGGCCTGACCGTCACGCTGACCGGGCTGCCGACGACCACCGTGTTTATCATCAGCCTATACCAGTAGGCGCCCGCGGCCTTGCCGGTGAAGGCCTTGGAAGTGGCCGTCGCGCTGATGCCTGAAACCATCGTCCAACTGCCGCTGCTGCCCACCCGCTCCTGCACTACCCGGCAGACACTGCCGCCGCCGAACGGTACGCTGAAACACCGGGGGAACCCCCAGCTCACGGTGTAGCTGCCGTCCGTGCTGGTGCTGGGGCTGACCGTCAGGCTTCCTGCCCCCACCGGCGTGCCGGCGCCGCTCCGGCTCCAGCCGGACGCGCCCGCCTTGTTGTGCGCCTTGATCTGTACCTCGTACCTGGTCCCGTTGGTCAGGCCGGTGATGGACGTGCTCCGGCCCGTGCCGCTGAACGCATGATTGGTCCAGGCGGAGGCGCCGGTGCGCTTGTAGCGCACGTCGTAATCACTGATGGCCGCGCCGTTGTCGGCCGGCGCAACCCAGGACGCAGACAAGTAGGTGTTGCCCGCCGTGACCGTGGGTTTGGCCGGTGTGGCCGGGGGGCTTGATGACGTCGTCCCGGTCACCGTCACACTGACCGGACTGGCGACATCCCAACAGGCGTAGGAGCCGAAGACGTAGGTGCAGTTCTCAAGCTTGTACCAGTACGTGCCCGCCGCCTTGCCGGTGAAAGACTTCGATTTCACCGATGATGCATAGGTGCCCAGCACCTTCCAGCTGCCGTTGCTGCCCACTCGCTCCGACAGGCGCTTGCGCGTGGTATCCGTGACCGGCGCCGTCCAACTGACCTCGTATGACCCATCCGTGCTGGTGGCGGGACTGACCGTCAGCGTGGGGGTCTGGGCCTGTGCCCCGACAGAGAAGGACAGGCCGCAGAGCAGGCACAGGACCCGCAGCAAACACCACCCTGCCCCGCCCACCAGGGCGCAGACAGAATCCGGCAACGGCCGGCGCACTGCCGGCACGGGCATGGGGGAATCACACATGAGAGACGACTCCGATATTGTTTGTTATTGGTTCCCGCCCGCTTGTCACCGCGCAGGATGCGGCGCACTCTATCGACCGGCCCGGTGCATGTCAAACTTTTTTTGCTTTTTTCTGCAATCCGGGCACACTACCCGGCTTTGACCGGGCGCAGGCAGGCCTGTTCCGGGCGTATGAGGCAACGTCATTGATGGCGACTTTCAGGTACAAAGCATTATCAGTGCAGGACGGGGAGATACGGTGCGGCGACATCGAGGCGCCGTCGCGGGCGCTGGCCGCGCGCCAACTGCGGCGCGCCGGGCAGTTGCCGCTCAGCGTCAGCGCCAGTGGCGGACGGCCCTGGCTTCGTATCGCGGCCCTGACGGCCCTGCGCCCGGCGCGCAAGGTCACCCGCCAGGACGTGGTGTTGCTGACCCGGGGGCTGGCGACCCTGCTGGAGGCCGGCCTGTCGCTGGAGCAGGCGCTGCGGGCGCTGGCCGGGTTTGACCTGGCAGCGCCGGCCCGGCGCCTGGTAGAAACCCTGACCGGGCAACTGCAAAGCGGCGCCAGCCTGTCCGCGGCCCTGGCGCAGCACCCGGCGGTGTTCGACGGCCTGTACGTCAGCATGGTCCGGGCCGGCGAGGCCAGCGGCGCCCTGGGCCAGGTCATCGCACGCCTGGCAGACTACCTGGAGCGCATGGCCGCGCTGCGCGCCAACCTGGCCAACGCCCTCATTTATCCCGGCATCCTGCTCGGTTTTTCCATAGCGTCCGTGATGGCGCTGATGACGTTCGTTATCCCGCAGTTCGTGCCCTTGTTCGAAGGCGCCAACCAGACCCTGCCGTGGCTGACCCGGGCAGTGTTCGCCGCCTCGGCGCTGTGCCAGGCGTACTGGTGGTGCCTGCCGCCCGGCCTGTTGCTGTGCGCGTGGAGTACGGACAAGTGCCTCGCCGACCCGGCGCGCCGGCGCCGCGTTGATGGCTGGTGTTTGCGCCTGCCCTGGCTGGGCGCGCTGATCCGGCAGGTGGAGGTTGCCCGTTGCGCGCACACCCTGGGTACGGCGCTCAGCCATGGGGTGCCGATCCTGACCGGCATCGCGCTGGTCCGGGCGGCGACCGGCAACGCGTGCATGGCGGAAACGCTGGATGCCGTGTCAGACAGCCTGGAACAGGGACAATCCATGGCCGCGCCGTTGAAAGAATCGCCACTGTGGCCGGCGCTGGCCACGCAACTGGTCGAGCTCGGCGAGGCCGGCGGCCAGCTGGACGCCATGCTGGCAAAGCTGGCAGACATCTATGACCGGGAGGTGCAGGCCGGCATCAAGAGGCTGCTGACGGTGCTGGAACCACTGTTGATCCTGGGCCTGGGCGGCCTGGTCGCAGTGATCATCGCGTCCGTACTGCTGGCCGTCATGGGACTGAACGCATTGGTGATATAAGGATTCTTGTTATCTACTGGATTCCCGCCTGCGCGGGAATGACGAGGGGGGAACGAAGGACGGACGAGAGATAATGACAAACCCTGGTGCGGTATTATTCGTGCCATTGTGTCTGGCTGCCGGTAGCGCCGGCAGTCATGGCAAAAAATGCTTGTGTTATGCCTTCCGCGCAACTATGATTGCGCCCGGCAAAAATAACAGGGGTGCTCCGCGCGTGCGCCGGACACCTTGAGAAATAATCGTTTTGTATAGTGTGATGGGAAATAACGGACTACAACGGCTGGGCCAACTCGGCTGCGTGGCGCTGATGCTCGCGGCGTGCTCTCATGCGCCACCGGCGGACAGGGCCGCATCGCAGCCGGATGCCGAGACCGGGCGCGTGGGCGCGGCGGCGCATGACGCGGCGGACGCGCCTGCCCCGGTCGTTGCGGCCGAAGCGGTGGGCGCGGCGGCGCGGCTGTCGTTGCGTGAGCCGGCCACTACGGGTTTTCTTGACGCGGCGCCGTCGCCGGCACGGTCTCAACCTGCCGCCGAGGGCGGCATCAACCTCAACTTTCAGGACACCGACCTGCGCGAGTTTGCGCGTGTGATCCTCAATGACGTGCTGAACGAGAACTTCATCATTGACGGCGCGGTGCAGGGCAGCGTCACCCTCAACACGGCCCGGCCGCTGCACCCGGATACGGCGCTGGGCCTGCTGGAAGATGTGCTGGCCATGCACGATGCGGCGCTCATCCGGCACGGCGGCCTGTACCGCATCGTGCCGACACAGCGGGTGGCGGGCCAGCTCTCCCCCGCGCCGGCCGGGACCGGGACCGGCGGGTATGCAGTCAGGGTTATTCCGCTGACGTACATTGCCGCAGCGGAGATGCGGACGCTGCTGGAGCCGTTCCTGGCGGAGGGCGCCAACGTGCGCGTTGACGCCAGGCGCAACCTGCTGGTGGTGTCCGGCACGCAGCGGGAGATAGCGGCGCTGGAGGACGCGGTGGCGATTTTTGACGTGGACTGGCTGCGCGGTATGTCGATAGGACTGTATCCCCTGGACCACGTCACGCCGAGTGCCATGAAGACGGAACTGGACGCGGTCCTGAACGCGCTGGATACGCACGCGGGCGAGGAGCCGTTGAGCGGCCTGGTGCGCATCGTGACCCTTGACCGCTTGCAGTCCGTCCTGCTGGTGGGTTCCACCCCCGCCGCGCTCAAGGAGGCGGAGACCTGGTTGCAACGCCTGGACCGGGCCGGCGAGGGGGTGGACAAACGCTTGTACGTGTATCACGTGCAGAATGCCAAAGCCAACGAGCTGGGCGCCGTGCTCGGACGTATTTTCAACATTTCCGCGCGCGCCGACCTGCCCGGCGAGACGCGGCGACACCTGCCCCTGGCCTCGCCGCAAGTTCAGCCTGACGGGTTGGCTGGCGGCCTCGACGCCGGCGGCCTGGCGCTGTCCGCGGGCCAGGATATCGACATCATCGCCGATGAGATGCGCAACGCGCTGGTGATCCTGGCGCGACCACAGGCGTACAAGCTGGTGCTTGCGGCCCTGACTGAGTTGGACCGGGCACCGCTGCAAGTGCTGATCGAGGCCAGCATTATCGAGGTCAGTCTCAGGGATGAGCTGGACTACGGCGTGGAATGGTTTTTCAAGAACAACTTCGAGCGCGGCAACGTGGCGGGCGGGCGCGGCGCGCTGGACCTGGGCGCGGCGGGGATTGCCGCCACCGCGCCCTCGTTCTCCTACACCGTGCTGGACAACGCCGACCAGGCCCGCATGGCCCTGAACGCGCTGGAGCAGGAGACCCAGGTGAATATCCTGTCCTCGCCTTCACTGATGGTGCTGGACAACCAGACCGCGTTCATTAACGTGGGCGATGAGATCCCGGTGCCGGCGCGCCAGTCCGTCAGCAACATCAACCCGGACTCGCCCACCGTGAATGAAATCCAGTTCCGGCAGACCGGCATAACCCTGACGGTGACGCCGCGGGTGAACCACAGCGGCCGGGTGACCATGGAAATCCGCCAGGAAGTCAGCAGCGCCGTGGGCACTACTTCATCGGACATAGACGCCCCGACCATTCAACAGCGCCAGCTGGCAAGCACCGTGGCCGTGCACTCCGGGGAAACCCTGGTGCTGGGCGGCTTGATCCAGGATTCCGCCAGCGACGCCGAGAGCGGCATCCCGGGCCTGCGCCGTATCCCGCTGCTGGGCAAACTGTTCGGCGAAACCCGGGAAGAACAACGGCGCACGGAACTGCTGGTGCTGATTACGCCGCGGGTGGTCGTGGACCGCAACGACGTGCGGCAGATTACGGAAGAGTTCAGGGAAAAGCTGCGCGCCATCGCGCCGGCGGGGCCGGCCTGAGTTGTTTTCCTGAGTGCCCTGTCCTTCTACGCCATTCCCGTCCCCCCTCCGTCC
>VYCZ01000343.1 GCA_009843675.1 Gammaproteobacteria bacterium
GCGGCTGCCGACGCGCCGCCGACGCCGGTGGAGGCGTCATAATAATCGTAATTCCAGCAATCCTGCACCCACTCCCACACGTTGCCGTGCATGTCGTGTAAACCCCAGGCATTGGCGGGGAAACTGTCCACCGGCGCGGTCTTATAGTCCCACGAGTCGCCACAATGATCATTAGTACAGTTCGCCAAGTTGCTGCCGATGTTATCTCCCCAACTATACTCCGTAGTCGTGCCGGCGCGAGCCGCATATTCCCATTCCGCCTCTGTCGGCAAGCGGTAGTTGCCGCCAGTCTTGCTGTTCAGCCAAACCATGAATGACTGAACATCGCCCCAAGAGACATATATCACCGGGCGGTTGGCACGGCCCCAGCCTGCATCATTCGGGGTGTAACCGTTACAGCCCCCGTCCGCCACACAGGCGTCCCACTGGGCAAACGTGACCTCGTACTTGCTCAGCCTGAAGGCCGGCACCGTGACGTTGCGGACAGGTTTCTCATCATCCCAACCCTCCCCGCTCAAGTCCCCCATGCGGAAGGTGCCCGCGGGGATAGAGACAATTTCGCCATACATTGTTCCGGCTATCTCCGCCGGTGACTTATGAACCGGGATGTTGGCGTCTTCCTCCATTGCGCAGGATGTGGAAAGGATCAGCAGTCCGATGATGCTGACTGCCCATTTGATAGTGATGCTGCCACCTCTGCCACTGCGTATGTCGAATATTTGCACCATGCCTGTAAGATAGTATAGCCGTTATAAGAAGTTACATTGTCCCGACCCCACGAACGCGCCACCTCCCTGCGCCCTGTCAAACAGGTTTGACGCAGAAAGCCAGACTAATCCTCGAGCTCAAAAGTGAGCTTGTACGGCACGCCCGGCACCTCCACCGGCCGGCCGTCAATGGCCCGGGGTTTATACATGAACCTGGCCGGCGCGATGTTGAGTCCACCTGGTCAGCACAGGTCATTTTCCACCGGTCGTCCAATTAACAAACCGGTGGGAATCAAATGCAATCGCTTCCATGCCATGAGTTCCCTGTCCATGTAACGCACGAGAAGGGCAAAAGGTTCATTAAAAAATCGTCCAGGTTGGACAGACAGATCAAATGACATAGTCCTCCCCCACGAACGGACCCATGAACGCGGCGCAGTTTCCTGGCGGCGAACCGGCAACGCGGGTTCATGATGCGGTCCCTC
The DNA here is from genome assembly GCA_009843675.1 of Gammaproteobacteria bacterium. Classification (GTDB taxonomy): domain Bacteria; phylum Pseudomonadota; class Gammaproteobacteria; order Eutrophobiales; family Eutrophobiaceae; genus JAAXHV01. Next base: position 1,193 of record VYCZ01000343.1, read on the forward strand.
GTAAAGGCTGAAGGCTTGCCGCGATGATTGTGCCGGCCTGCGCGCGCAGCAACAGGGCGCGTGCTATACTTTCGCGTACCATGAGCAAAAAACAGACCGGTCACGGCTACGCGGCGGACCTGCTGAACCTGTTTGCGCCGGGCCAGGGCGTTCCCCCACCCAGGTTGGCGGGCAGGGAGCAAGAGTTGCAGGCGTTAAGGGGTTTATTGCGGCGCCTGCTTGCCGGTCAACCGCCGTCCCGCGACGCCGTGCTCTACGGCCCGCGCGGAAACGGCAAAACCGTGCTGCTGGGCGCGTTCGAGACTGAATGCCGGGCAGCGGGCACAGTCGTGCTGGCGCTCAATGCCTCGCAGGTCAAAACGGTGGATGCCCTGGCGAGGCAATTATTACAAAGCAATGCCGTTAGTCCCGGCAAGGAAGCAGCCAACCCCTTGGCCGGACAAATACAACCGGCCGGGCGTGCCGTTCAACGCGAGTTTCCAACCATGGCAGTGGGCACAGCCAGTGCCGGCGTCCCCGGTATCGGCGCCGTCACCTGGGAACAGATGAGCAGGGAGCAACTGGATGCGAACCTGGAGCGACTCGTCACCGACCGTTGCCGCCACAAACCGCTGGTGGTGACCCTGGATGAGGCGCACACCCTGGAGCTCGAAGCGGGACATCGCCTGTTGAATCTCAGCCAGCAGTTACGCAAAAACGGCGCGCCGTTCCTGCTGGCGCTGGCGGGCACCCCCGACCTGCGGGAACACCTGAATGCCATACGCGCTACCTTCTGGAACCGGGCGGAGAAGCTCAGCATCGGACGCCTGTCCCGGGAGTCCACTGCAGAGGCGCTGGTCGTCCCGTTGGCTGAACGAAACATCCAATTCGACAAGAATGCCCTGGCCGCGGTGGTCGAGGACAGCCAGCAGTACCCGTACTTCATCCAGCTCTGGGGGGAGGCCTTGTGCCATGCCATGGTGGAGTCCAGGAGTTATCACGTCGATACCGCCGCCATCGAAGCGGCCCGTCCAAGGTTTGAGACCAGCAAAAGCGATTACTACGGCGACCGTTACTGGGAACTGCGCAAGCAGGACTTGCTTGAGGTCGCCGACACTGTGGCCGGCGTTTTTGAAGGGCGGGAGGCAATTCGCTTTGCGCACCTGTCAGACTATCTGGTTGCCCGGATGGGTGTGGAGACACAAGCAGCCGATGCGAAGTTGAATCAGCTGGCAAAGCTGGGCTACATATGGCAGCCGGGCAGCACGCAAGTCTGCGAGCCCGGCATCCCCAGCCTGATGGCTCACGTCAAGGCAGAGCTGGCGGTCGACAGGTACACCGTCGCGCCTGATGTGTAACGGACAGGTTAAACGCTTCCCACGCATGGAAAGCAAGTGGAAATGAGCTTGCCATTCCGTTTTTCCCCGAACGTCCTCAACATTTCATCAAGAGTACCAGATACAAATTCAGCGTATTCAACCTGGGCCGCGCCTTCATAACCGCGCTTCCCGCAGTCCTGCACCCACTCCCACACGTTGCCGTGCATGTCATGCAAACCCCAGGGATTGGCCGGGAAACTGCCCGTTCACCCAGCCACAAAAACACAGTCGACAGGGCGATTTCGTGACACAAGCCTGTCGTTTTAATCCCGACCAAGCGCCGAGGCTATCGCTCCGGCACTGCCAGCAAGCCGCATTCCAGGCGCTCGCCCAAGGTGATGCGCCGGACATGTCATGAGTTCCCTGTCCATGTAACGCACGAGCAGGGCAAAAGGTTCATTTTAATCAGCACGACAAGCACTCGACCCTGCGCAATCAGCGCGCCAACCATCCATTTCAGCAGCTCAGCTTCATCTTCGGCCATCCGCCGTTGCAGGTCTGCTTTAAGCGTTCCCATCTTTGCGCTACGGACTCATGCCCGAGGGCGGCGCGGCCCCTGTCCCCTCGTCGGGCGTAAACCGGGCTGTTTTTTCATTAACGTAGCGCATCAGGCTGGGAATGCCGGGCTCCCAGTCCACCCCGGGCGGCTGCCGCCAGAGATAACCCAGCATGGCCAACTGTCTGACCTGCGCCTTGGCGACCGATTCAGCCGGCGCCGCGCCGGCCGCCACCAGGGCGGCCCGCAAGGTGCGGCTGTCGACCCGCTCGTTGGCGCGGCCGCAAACATCGCCCACGACCAGGGCCGCGGCCAACAGGTCATTATTCTCCATTTCGGTGTAGCGGTCCTGGTAGTAATCCTCCCGCTCCCGATCAACCCCGGGCCGGGCCCGCGCCACGATATCGAGACTGACCCGGGGCGCCCGGCGCTCCACCAGCGCCTCGCACAGGGCCTGCCCCCAGACCTGGGTAAAATACGGGTAGCCTTGGCAATCCTCGACTACGGCGTCAAGCGCATCGGGGTCAAACTCCACGCTCTTGTCCGTCAGCGGCCGGGCCAGCGCCTGCGCAGTGGCGTCCGGGGTGAGCCGGCCTATCCCCAGCTTCCTGGCGCGGCCCCAGAAGGTGGCGTTCATGGCGCCCAACCGGTCGCGCAGCCCGGGCGTGCCGGCCAGGATCAGCAGGAACGGCGCGCGCGCCTTGCCGCGCACCAGTTCGGACAGGTTCAGCAGGTGTTGTCCCACTGCAATATCCAGGGTGTGCGCCTCATCCAGGGTGACCAGCAGGGGACGCTCCCGGCAGCGCGCAGCCAGCAACGGGAACAGGCGCTCCAGGTTGACCTGCGCCCGCTCGGACTGGGACATGGCCTGCCAGCGGGCGCTGGTGAGACCCGGCAGGCTGACGCTCAGCGCGGACGGGGTGAGCCGGTCAAGCAGGCCACCCAGGGCGTCATGGTCGTTGTACAGCAGCTGTTTTGCCAGGTCCAGCGCGCTCGGAACCTGGGTGGGGCGCAAGGTCAGGGTGTCCGCGCCGGCGCGCTCGGCGAGACGCTCAAGCTCACGCAGCAGCACGGTCTTGCCGTTGCCGCGCGGGCCGTACAGCACGACGTCCGACGCAACCTCGTCGCGACAGACAAGTAAATCCAGGCGCTTGCTTAACGTGTCCAGCTCGTCGTCCCTGCCGGCCAGCACCGGGGGGCTGACGCCGTTGCCGGGCTTGAACAGGGCATGCAGACGGCGGCAATAATCAGTATTGTCGTAGTCGCGCCGCATCGGTTTCAAAATGGGGAGTCTCCCGAAAAGCTGGCTGAATGACAGTGTAGCATAAACAGCGAATCCCTGGCGGCTGACACTACACTTACACTCACTCACTATTATGTTTCGCGAGTTCGATGGTGTGCTATACTGGAAACGAAGTGAAACTTAATTTGCATACTATCAACGAGGACCTGCGCCGCTTTGGCCTGATCCTGGCAGCCACCGGTCTGGCGGGTGGTTTGTTCCAAGGTTCAGAACCGGTCCTGGCGACAGGCAGCATACTTGCCGGGGTCCTGCTGGTGTTGCTTGGTAATATTGAGAAATCAACATGAACACAACCTTCCTCATCGGCACCATCATCATCACCATCGCAATGGTTGCGATGTGGGCTATCGCCTGGCGCCAGACTGACCGCGACTCCTCTGACGGGTAGCACGGCCCGCGCTGACACGAAATGGGACTCGCCTCCGCCGAGTCCGAATTATTTGAACCAAACCTGGTCCTGTCACACTGGCCCTGTCCTCGGTCCTG
>VYCZ01000075.1 GCA_009843675.1 Gammaproteobacteria bacterium
TTCCTGGTCGACGATATCTGGCTGGCGCTGGCGCTCATGGCGCCGTTTACCTATCTATGGGGCCTGCCGCACGGAATCGCCCCGGCCGCGCTGCAACCGGTCACCCCCAACCAGATGCGTGCCCAGGTCTCGGCGCTCTACTTGCTGGCTGTCAACCTGATAGGACTTGGCATAGGTCCGACCTTCGTCGCCCTGCTGACCGACTACCTGTACGGTGATCCCATCTTGGTCAGCCATTCCCTGGCGACTGTCGTCGCTATATCTGCGCCGTTATCTGCGCTCATCCTTTATACCGGACTGAAATATTACCGCGCCAGCCTGGTGGAAGCAGAACGGGGATGGCAAGTTGTAAAATAGCAACACTGTCGATTATGCAGGACAGTTTAAGTTTAAGATGTTATAATCACCTAATAGTCTTATTTACACTGTGATAAGGGGGGTTATCATGGCACGCATAATTCAACACCTGGTAATAGTCACCAGGCAGCATTTTCTTCGGGGTTTGTTCATTTTCGCAATTTTCGGTTTATTGGCCCCGATCCCGATGCACACTGCCCATGCCCAGGCGACGGCAATCGAAGAAATTGTCGTAACCGCTCAATATCGGGAACAGCGGATACAGGATATTCCCATTTCGATGCAGGCCTTCAGTGGAGAAGACCTGTTGGGTATGGGAATCCACAAGCCGAAGGATCTCGCCAGCATCGTTCCCGGCCTGTTCATGAATGAAAGTTCCCTGAACCAGACAGACCCGGAGTTTACCCTGCGCGGTATCGGCACCAACAGTAATACAAGTAACCAGAATCCGACACTTCCACTGTACGTTGGCGGCGTTGCAGTCCCCTACAACGGCATGATTGCTCATGCCCTGTTTGACATGGACAGGATTGAGGTATTAAAAGGACCGCAGGGTACCCTGTACGGCCGCAATACAACGGCTGGGGCAGTTAATTTTATCCCGCGCCGGCCGGGGTCGGAATGGGGTGGTTATATCAACGCATCTTATGGTAACCGTAACATTACCAACGTCGAGGGTGCAGTCGATATTCCGGTCGGTGAATCATTCGCCCTGAGAGTCGCAGGTGTGGTCGCGCTCGAAGATGGATGGCAGACCATAGATACCCGGCATTTCTTTGCTGATCCCGATCTTGGCAGCCATCGCCGCAACGGTGATATAGACCGCAATGCCGTTCGCATAAGTTCCCTCTGGCAGCCCACGTCTGATTTTGAGGTGCATACGGCAATCGATGCCGGGTGGGACGATTCCCAGGTAATGGCCATGAAACATGCCGGCAATACCATCCGCACGGACCCGAGTACTTTCTGCAGTTTCGCCTCTACCGGTGTACGAAATGAAACCGAGTGTGCCTCCTTTGGCTATAACACTACGAATGCCGTACATATCCCTGTTACCATCGGCGGTTATAACCTCACTATACAAAGCCCAACGGATCGTGGTGTTCTGACCGTAGTATCCGATCCCAACCCGGATCCCAGAACTACTATCAAGGAGTTCGGGATTCACAACAATATAGATGCTCAATCCATAGGCTTGGCCAACACTATTAACTGGAACCTCGAGCGTGTGACTCTCACCTCTGTTACCGGCTACCGGAATTTTCAGAGAACAACCGGTATCGGTCAGCAGGGTGGGCCGTTCAAAACGATAGGCGGAAGTTCCAAGCAGAACATCAACGTAGTCACCCAGGAACTCAGGATAGCTTCAGATGATTCATGGGGCGACTTCAACTGGGTCGTGGGCGCCTATTATTCGGAAGAGAACGTGTACGACCTGCTGGTGCCCGATCTCAGCGAGCACCATCTCTTTTCTACCATCTTTCACTACAACACGGATCAGCAGACCGATTCCATCGCCGGCTTCGGCCAGGCCGAATGGGACATGACTGAGCAGATTCAGTTGGTTGCGGGCATTCGATATACCTCGGAGTCCAGGGACTTTCAACAACGCGGCCACCTGGTCGGGACCCCGCTTCCGATGGTTACCGCTTTCAACGGCACCGTAGATGGTGACAAGGTGACATGGAAAGCGGGTGTCAATTACCGGCCGAACGAAGATTGGCTGGTCTATGCCAGTGTCGCCACCGGCTTTCGCGGACAGAGTTTTCCCGGTAGCATCAGTTTTGGCGATCCGGATCAGCTTCAGCCCTTTGAAGAAGAAAATATTACCGCGTATGAAGCGGGCTTCAAATCCCTGTTGCTTGACGGCCGTCTGAAATTCAATGCAGCGGCATACTATTATGACTGGGAGGATTTCCAGGCCTCTACCGGGGTCGACGTAAACGAGATTCGCCTGATCATTCTGGGCAATGCCGGTGATGTTGAGATTTATGGTGTGGAGGCTGAAGTAGTATGGTCGCCCACTGCAGAACTCTCCTTTTACCTTGGCGCCAATTACGTTGACTCTGATATTGTAGCCGGCACCTACGAAGGAGACACTACCACCCGCACGCCGGAAATTTCCCTGAATGGTATGCTGCGCTATGATTCGGAAAAAAGTTACGGACCGTTTCAGCCTTTCGCGCAATTCGACTTCAGCTTTACCGATGACGTGGAATTCCAGTTGCCAAATCATCCGGGGTCGTCGGGTTATTCGTACTGGCTTGCCAATGCATCAGTTGGCGCGAAACTCCCGGATCAAAACTGGGAGGTGTCATTCTGGATGCGCAATATCGGTGACAAGGTATACCGGACCGAGGCTTTTGGCGCTGCTTCTACGTTCCTGCCGGCAGGTATCCTCTACGGTTCACCCCAGACTTACGGCGCAAGTGTTTCCTACAGCTTCTGAGCCGTTACTTGCCGCTGAAGCTAGCCTGATTGCTCGCCGCCTGCGTTTGCTTCACTAGCCGGCGGCAGAGCAGTTCGGCGCCACAACCGGGAGGGAGATCACGTACAATTTCTCGACTCCTGGCCGACAATGACATGGTAACGACCTGGAAGACAACAAAATGCCGCATGTAAGAAAATCGTCGGTAACAATAATTTATACTATGCTGGTCGTGCTCTGCAGCTGTTACATTGGCCCGACAGTAGCGGAAAATGGTGAAACTGCATGGTCGCTGGAGCGCCTGTATAGCGACCCGCCATTACTGGGAAGCCCTCCTGAGCAGTTCCATTGGTGCGGCGATAACCAGCGCCTTGCCTTCCTGTGGAACGACAAAGGCGAGGCAACCCCCTCAATCTGGATTTACTCAACGGCGACCGGCAGCAAACAATCCGTTGTTCCCGGAATGCCTGCTGAGGCCGGCGAGTCTGTCATCGATGAAGCCAGGTGTCTTGCCGATGGACGGATAATCTTTGCCGGGGATGGACGCATTTACCTGGCCGCGGGCAACACCCGACCAATGATGCTGCAGGAACATGGATCGGGCATCAGCCGGCTGTCTCTCTCCCCGGATCAACATCTTCTTGCCTACCTGGCTGATGGGCAACTCTGGGTACGCAGCCTTGGCGATCGAGAGGCTAAATCCCGGCGTCTGACAAGCACAGTACACGAAAGGGTGTCAATTGAAAATTATCGCTGGTCTCCCGATAGTAAGCTTCTGGCCTTCATTGAAATCGACAACCGCGATGTACGCGAAATAGAGGTTTATTATCACAAAGACAGAAAAGCCCGGGTTCGCCGGGTGACACGCGCCTTTCCCGGTGACCGGACGCCTGCACGCAGGGTGGGCGTAGCAGCAGTTTCGAATGGTCAAACGCGCTGGCTCGACGCAGAAAACTCCAGGGACAAGATCTGGGGATATGGCTGGTCCGCCGACAGCGCCTCCCTGTTTGTCGACAACACGGATTTCCTGATAAAGCAACGCAACATCTTTGTGTACGACGCGGTATCCGGCAACCGCCGGGTCCATTACAGTGCGCACGACGGTAACCGTAATCACGCCGGCTGGTCTGCCGCCTGGGCGCCCGATGACCAGGGCCTGGTTATTCTTTCGGATCGCGACGGTTATTATCATCTATATCACCAACCACAAGCCGGCGGCGCACTGGTTGCACTCACCAGCGGCGAATGGGAAGTGGCCGACTTTATCGTCGACAGTAATCATAAACAAATCTACTTCATCGCCAACCGCGAGCATGTTGCCGATCGCCAGCTATATCGTGTCGCCGTTGCGCCCGGGGCTGCGGTCACACGTATCAGCAAGGCGCCGGGTACTTATGAGCCGGTATATTCCCGGAATTTCAACCAGGTTGCTTACCGTTTCTCGGACGACCATACTCCGGCGGATCTGTACCTTGATCAGACCATCGAGAAAAGTCAGCCGGCAAAGATTACCCATTCGCCGTCACCGCGTTTTACCTCCTACGCGTGGGCAGACGTAAAATACGTAAAATTTAACAGTCAGACCGATGGCGTACCTTTGGTTGGCCGCCTGTACCTGCCGCCTGATTTCAACCCGACGCAGCGCTATCCGCTGGTAGTCGGCTCGGTCTATCGCGATACCGTTCGTAACCAATGGGGAGGGAGTCAGAATTCGGGCGGCAATGCGCCGCACCCGACCTGGGGCCTTGACCAGTTGCTGGTTGCCCGGGGTTACCTGGTTTTCAACGTCAACGTACGGGGCAGCTGGGGTCACGGACGCGCCTTCCGGGAGGCCCTGAAGGAGTATGGCAGCATTGAGGTGGAGGATATCGAGAGTGGCGTTCGCCACCTGGTGGCACAGGGTTTTGTTGATCCTAAACGTGTGGGAATATGGGGATTGTGTTATGGCGGCCTGATGACAACCATGTCGCTGTTCAGCAAACCGGGGGTATATGCCGCCGGTGTCGGCGTCGCGCCTGCCACCAATGTCTGGCATGCCTACCC
>VYCZ01000226.1 GCA_009843675.1 Gammaproteobacteria bacterium
GCCCGCCAGGAAGAGATCTACGCGCTGCTGGCCGTTCCCGAGGTCATCAACGACCAGAACCGCTACCGTGACCTGAACAAGGAAGCGGCGGAACTCGGTCCAATCGTGAATTGTTTCAATAATTACCGGTCAAGCCAACTGGCACTGGATAATGCCAAGACCATGCTGAAGGACAGTGACCAGGATATCCGGGACCTTGCCGCTGAAGAGATGGATGTGTCACGGCAACAACTCGAGGACCTGGAAATGGAGTTGCAGAAACTGCTGCTGCCCACGGACCCGGCGGACAAAAACAATATCTTTCTGGAAATCCGGGCAGGGACGGGTGGTGAAGAGGCAGCCCTGTTCTCGGCCGACCTCATGCGCATGTATTCCCGTTACGCAGAGAATTCCAACTGGCAGATTGAACTGCTGAACACCACGGAAAGCGACCTTGACGGATACAAGGCGATTACCATGCGCATCATCGGCGACGGCGCTTATTCAAGGTTGAAATTCGAATCCGGCGCGCACCGGGTACAACGGGTGCCCGAGACGGAATCCCAGGGACGAATCCACACCTCCGCCTGTACCGTTGCCATCCTGCCGGAAGCCGGTGAGATCAATGAAGTCGAAATCAATCCGAACGATCTCAGGACCGATACCTTCCGCGCCTCCGGCGCCGGCGGCCAGCATGTCAACAAGACGGATTCAGCCATTCGCATCACCCACCTGCCCAGCGGCATCGCGGTGGAATGCCAGGACGAACGCTCCCAGCATAAGAATCGCGCCCGGGCCATGTCCCTGCTGCAGGCGAAACTGCTTGCCGCCGAGAAAGCGAAACAGGCTTCGGAAATTGCCGAAAACAGGCGCAACCTGATCGGTTCCGGGGACCGGTCGGAACGCATAAGGACTTATAATTTCCCGCAGGGCAGGGTCACAGACCACCGGATTGGCCTGACCCTGTACCGGCTGGAAGAGATCATGCAGGGCGCACTGGACATGATTATCGACCCCTTGATAAACGAGCACCAGGCGGACCAGCTCGCCGCCCTGGGAGACTGATTGGCGCGGATCGCAGATGCAGACCGTCCGGGAATTATTGCAATTTGCCAGCGCCCGCCTCGGCGCTTCGGACACGCCGCGTCTTGATGCCGAGGTGCTGCTCGCAGCCGTGCTCGGAACGGACAGGTCCCGGTTGTATGCCCACCCGGAAATGGCCGCTCCGCAAGGCTCAAGCGCGGATTTCCTGCGCCTGCTGAACAACCGGGGCAACGGATTCCCGGTCGCTTACCTGACCGGAGAGAAGGAATTTCGTTCCATAACATTCCGGGTGAACCGCCATACCCTGATCCCCAGACCGGAAACGGAATTGGTCGTGGAAGCCGCCCTGGAGCGGATTCCCGCCCAATACAGGTCCAGGGTCCTTGACCTTGGCACCGGCAGTGGCGCCATTGCCGTTGCCGTAGCCTCCGAGCGGCCTGATTGTGCCGTCACGGCCGTAGACCTGAGCATCGACGCGCTGGCTGTTGCCCGGGAGAATGCCGCAACAAACCATGTCGCGAACATATCATTCGAGCAGTCGGACTGGTTCGGGAGCCTGCACAACAGGCGCTTCGATGCGATTATCTGCAATCCTCCCTATGTCCGGTATCCGGACACCGGGCTGCCGCCCGAAGAGATCCGGTATGAGCCGCGCCTGGCTCTGGACGGCGGCCACGACGGCACAGCCTGCATCCGCATCGTCATTGCCAGCGGACTCAGGCACATCAATCCGGGTGGATTCATAATCATCGAACATGCCCACAACCAGGGTGGCTTTGTCAGGGAGCAATTCAGGACCAACCATTACCGTAATATCACCACCAGCCTCGACCATGCCGGTCATGAGCGCTACACCCGTGCCTTCCGTGCTTAACTCGCATGAACGATGATCAACTGTTGAGGTACAGCCGGCAGATCATGCTGCCGGAGATAGATGCGGAAGGGCAACTGCGGCTGGCGCAGTCAACGGTCCTCCTGATAGGCGCGGGCGGGCTGGGCTCCGCCTGCTCCATTTACCTGGCTGCCGGCGGTGTCGGGCATATCATACTGACCGATTTCGACCATGTGGACCTGTCCAACCTGCAGCGCCAGATACTCTATAAAACCACCGATATCGGGCGGCTCAAGGTGGAGGCCGGCGCCGATCACCTGCGCGCGCTCAATCCCGACGTTAACCTGACCTTGATTGAACGCGCCCTGACGGAAGGTGAGTTGCTCGAGTATGCGCGGCAGGCGGACGTCATCATCGACGGCAGTGACAATTTCACTACGCGTTTTGCCGTAAACCGGGCATCTGTCGCAACCGGAACACCCCTGGTCTCAGCCGCCGCCATCCGCTTCGAAGCGCAGATCAGCGTGTTCAATCCGCAAAGCGAAACTTCTCCCTGTTACCATTGTCTCTACAAGGAGGGCGCAGAGGTCGATGCGACCTGTACCGCCAACGGGGTACTGGCGCCCTTGCTGGGCATCGCCGGGAGTATCCAGGCGACGGAAGCCATGAAGTTGATCATGGGCCTGGGCGATACCTTGCAGGGCCGGCTGCTGTTGCTTGATGTAATGGCGATGGAATGGCACAGCGCGGTGCTGCCGAAAGACCCCGATTGCCCCGTGTGTGGTAGAATGCACGCGGATTCGGGTGTTTAACCCAGTATGGTATTGATCGTTTCGGATTGAAAATGCGCTTTGTCACTATAACAGTCGGCGCCTTGCTGCTGTTCACCTGCTTGATCGCGGCGGCCCAGGAGGAGGCCCAGGGAGAGGCTCAAATCTCCAGGGAATTCACCAAGACTTATCGGGCCTATAACGCCGCCTATTCACAACGAAATTTTGTCCGCGCCGCCGAACTGGCGCGCAAGGCGCTGGACCTGGCCGTCGCGGAACTGGGACCGGAGCATGACAAAATTCCCGTGCTGCAGATCAACCTGGCCCACGCGCTGATCATCACCGGGGAAATGGAGCAAGCCGAACCCATACTGCTTGAGGCCAAGGCTGAGATGATCAAGCAACTCGGCCCGGACAGTCCGGATCTGATCACCATTCACGAGGACCACGCCAAGATCTATGCCAGCAAACAGGAACTGGACAAGGCCCGTGAGGAACTGGATACGATCATCTCCATCATTACCAAACAGTCCGGCGACAGGGCCCCGGGTATCGCCAACGTCCTGGTCCAGCAGGCGGCGATCCACATCGCCCAGGAGAACGTTGATGAGGGCGAGGCGGCCTATCTTGAGGCGCTTGCGATTTACGATGAGAACTTCGGCAAGGGCAACGTGCGTTCGGCGGACGTTATCTCCCTGCTGGGCGACATCGACCTGACCCGGCAGGAGTTCGATAAGGCGGAACAGAAATACCTGGAGGCGTTGCGCATATACGAGGATAACCTGCTTGAGGACGATCCGATTGTCCTGGCAAGCCACTCCCGCCTGGCAAGATTGTACGTCGCCCTGCGCGACGACAAGTTTGCCGGCCATGCCGACAAGGTGATCCTCTACACGCCCGATAAGGACGGGCCGGCCGTGCCGTTGTACGTGATGCAGCCCAGATACCCTGTTTTCGAGGACGGCACCAGGCCGACGGGATGGGCTCTGGTGGAATTCACCGTCACCACGGACGGGCGCGTGTTGAATCCCGGCATTGTTGAATCCAGGCCCGGAGGGTTATTTGACCAGGTTACCCTGGATGTCACCCCGAAGTGGCGCTTCAAACCCAAGGTGGTGGACGGGCAACGGGTTGACCAGGAACACACCCGGGTACGCCTGGTATTCGTCCAGGACAATATCGAGGTTTATTTCGGGGAACTGAAGCTCTAGCCCGGATGTACAGATCCGCCGCGGTTTTCTTACTGATTTTCTCCGTCATGGTCGATGCGGCCGGTGGAGACCTGCTGATCGAAGACGTTGTCCTTATTGACGGCACCGGCCGACAACCGGTAAGTCACGTCAGCATCCTGGTGCGGGACGACAGCATCGTCGAAATCAAAAAGGGAAACTTCGATCAATCCGTACGCAAAACCGCACAGGTCATCAACGGCGCACAGAAATACCTGATCCCCGGCCTGATGGACGTGCATGTGCACCTGGCAGGCAGCATGACAGTCACCGAGCAGGGACTGCGCGAGGTTGAGATCGACAGGCAAAAAGGCATCAGGGCGTTGCACGGGTACCTGTATAGCGGAGTGACTACCATTTATGACTGCGGCAACCTGCCCGATTACATTTTTGCCCTGAGGGACGAGGAACGTTCCGGTGCGATCACCAGTCCACGTATCTTTGCCGCCGGCGGTATCGTGACCTATCCGGGCAGCCACGGCAGCGGTCCGGGCGCAACCACGGTGGATGACTGGCCCGAAGCGATACCTGTACTGGAGGAACACATCAAGCGCCGGCCGGATATTCTGAAGCTGACGCTTGAGGAACGCGGCTGGGGCATGCGCCCGATGATCCCGAAGCTGCCGCTGCCCCTGATGGAAAAAATTATCGAGTACTACAACGACCACGGTATCCGCACCACCGCGCATACCGCCAGCGAACTGCGCGCAAGGCAGGCCATATTTACCGGTATCGATACCCTCGCTCATCCTGTTATTGTCGGTCCCGTTTCCGACAGTTTCGCAAAGCTCATGGGAGCAAAAAAGGTTCCCGTGGCAACCACGTTGACAATCGGTGAGAACTACAGCCGCCTGGCCGAACACCCTGAATACCTGGATCAACCGATGTATCATGGGATTTTCTCAGAAGCGGTTATCAGGGAACTGAAAGTTAAATCACGGAAGCAATACCAGGACAGGGAATGGACC
>VYCZ01000337.1 GCA_009843675.1 Gammaproteobacteria bacterium
ATACCGCACTGGACGTGCTCCAGGACACCTTCGTGCAACTGCTGCGCCGGTTCCCTCCCACCGGCGAGGGAATCACGCTGAGCGCCAGGCTGACGACTCTGCTCTACCCCATTGCGAAAAACGCCGCGATCACGGCGGTGCGCAAGGCCGGCCGATTCCCGGTTGCCGATGACATCACCCCCGATGACGTGCCCGCCCCTCCGGCCCGGGACGACGGAGACCTCGGCAGGATTTTCGCGAACCTGCCGCCCGGCCAGCGCGAGGCACTCACCCTGCGTTTCGTGGACGGGCTGTCGCTCGATGAGATTGCGCAAGCACTGGGGATCCCGGAGGGCACCGTGAAGTCCCGCTTGCATGGGGGTATAACAAACCTCAGGGCTTCCCCCCTGCTCAAAGATTTTTTTGACTGAATGAACCTTTTGCGCCTCTCGTGCGTTATATGGACAGGGAACTCATGACATGACCGGCGTAAACGAACAAGACGAGCGACTGCCTGAGGCCCTGGTCGATGAACTGAAACGCATCGACCGGGCGCCGGAGGTCATCACCTCCCGGGTCGACCGCAGCCTGGCAGGCATGGCGCACGCCCAGTTCGCGCAACGCCGCGTCCCCCGTTGGCAACCACAGGGCGCCTGGCGCGTCGCGGCCGCGGCCTGTGTGCTCGTGGTTGTCCTTTTTACGACCAATCACTTGTGGGAACAGGACGATACGTCGCTCTACGCGGACATCGACGGTTCCGGTCAAATCGATATCGCCGACGTGCTGGCCCTGGCGCGCGCGGAGGATGGGGTTGACCAGGCCGATATTGATGCTTTCGCTTATCGCCTGGTGGCGCTGGACCGGGACGGAATGCTATGACGAGATTGTTCCTGGCTCTAGCCTTCTTCGTACTGTTCCAAGGCATCGCCTCAGCGGATGGCATATCAAGCCCGCGCTTCGTGCCCCTGGCAATCCACCTCGACAGCCCGGCACCCGTGGCCGCCTGGCAGTTCGAACTGAAGGACCGCAACGGCGCCATGAAGGTGGTGGGGGTCGAGAACGGCGGGCATCCCGCCTTCCCGCGCGCGCCGTATTACGACCGGGAGGCCGTGGCCCGCGGCGATGCTGAGAGAATTGTGCTCGCCGATTATTCCCTGGTCGAGGGAAGTATGTTGCCAAGCGGCCGCGTGCGTCTTGCCACGTTGCACCTGATGCTGGAAGGAGAACCCAATTTCGAACTGCGCCTGATAACGGCCGCCACGCCGGACGGCAACATTATCGATGCATCGATTTTCCTTATACAACCTGACGACAATTAACAAAAGAGATTGCAATGAACAGATATGTCCAACTCGCACTTTACACGATGACCTGGCTGATAGGCATAGCGGTGCTCATATCCTGCGCCACGCGACACCTGCCGGATGAACCCCCGTCGCCGGAGCAGGAAGCGCATTCCCTGGAAGATGTACGGGTGCAGGCGCGGATTCGGGCTTCCCGACCACCGGGGTTGTCGTCCTACGCGTTAGCAGAACAGGAGGTTGGGGGAGCCTATGAACTGTCTGCAAGGCAGGGGGCGTCCCCATCGTCCGGGACGGAGGTCTGGATCATCGCAAAGGCATCGCCGTCGGAGGAGATTGCCGATTATGCCTCCTCTGTCGCCTCGGTCGACGAAGGCAGCCCGGACCCCGGTTCCGGGGCGCTGGTCGCGAACATGCCGTCCGGCGATGACCTGTACGGCGAGGAAGAGGTACCGCTCCCCCTGCAACACACCGCCGTGGACGCGTCCATTGCCGGCCATATCAGCACGGTCCGGGTCAAACAGCAGTTTGCCAACCCGTTCGACACGAAAATCGAGGCAGTCTATGTCTTTCCTCTGCCGGAGAAAGCCGCGGTCAGCGAGTTCCTGATGGTGATCGGAGAGCGCACCATTCGCGGCATCCTGCGGGAGAAGGAAGAAGCCGAAGCCATCTACCGCGCGGCGCGGGATCAGGGCTACCAGGCAAGCCTGTTGGTTCAGCACCGGCCGAACATATTCGAGCAGAAGGTTGCCAACATCGAACCCGGCAAGGCCATCGATGTCGATATCACCTACTTCAACACACTCGCCTACAGGGACGGGTGGTATTCCTTCGTATTCCCCACGGTGGTCGGCCCGCGCTTCAATCCGCCCGGCCACCCGGACCCTGTCCACGCGCTCCCGCGCGGCGGCACGAAAACACCGGGCGGGAGCGCGCTGGAATACCTGGCGCCAGCGGAACGGTCGGGCCATGACCTCGGCATTACCGTGAGTATCGATGCCGGCGTGCCCATCGAGGAAATCACATCGACACACGACATTACCGTGGAGCGGGACGGGCCGGCGTCCGCGACCGTGCAACTGGCGCAGCGGACTACCATTCCCAACCGTGATTTCGTGCTGGACTTCCGCATCGCCGGGGAGGCCGTCAAGTCGAACCTGATGACATACAGGGACCCGGACACGGGCGAGGGGTTCTTTTCACTGATGATGGTCCCGCCCATCGACACCGCGAATATTTCCCGCCGGCCGCTGGAGATGGTGTTCGTCATCGACACGTCCGGTTCGATGCAGGGCCGTCCCCTGGCGCAGGCGAAACAGGCCGTCGCCACGGCGCTGGGATTGCTCAACCCGGATGATACGTTCCAGATCATCCGTTTCTCGGACGATGCCTCCCAGTTCGGCCGGGAGCCCGTCCCGGCGACGGCGGATAACCTGGCGGCCGCGCGCCGGTATCTGGCTGACCTGAGTGGCGACGGTGGCACCATGATGGTGGAGGGTATCAGGGCGGCCCTGGGTTTCCCCCATGATCCGTCCCGGTATCGCTTCGTCTCGTTTATGACGGACGGCTATATCGGTAACGAGGCGGAGATCCTGGCCGAGGTGCACAGGCGTATCGGCAATGCCCGCATATTCAGTTTCGGTGTTGGAGAATCCGTCAACCGCTATCTTATGGAACGCATGGCCAAAGCCGGGCGCGGCGCTGTCGCCTACCTAGGTCTGAAGGACTCAGCCGCAGAGGTCATGGGAGCGTTCTTTGCGCGCGTAAGCCGCGCGGCGCTGACCGACGTCGAAATTGACTGGGGCGGTATGACCGTATCCGATACCTACCCCGGCCGCCTGCCCGACCTGTTCACAGGCCGGCCACTGATTGTCGCGGGAAAGTTCCGGGGCAAACCCGCGTCGGTGACCGTATCCGGGACGGTTGACGGCACGCGCCGCGCCTTCGCGGTCGAGGCCGCCGACGCAGGCAACGCCGGTACGTCTCTCGCCAAGGTCTGGGCGCGCGCCAACATCGCCGAGCTCACGGACCGGCAGGCAACCGCCGGGGACCCTCATGGAGAACTTGGCGATGCCATCAAACGCATCGCGCTGCAACACCAGCTTGCGTCCGACTACACGTCATTCGTGGCCGTGGATTCGTCGGAAATCACCGAAGGGAAGTACGGCGTGACCGTGCACCAGGCCGTGCCGGTGCCGGAGGGCGTTCGCTATGAGACGACGGTGGCGAGAGATAGAGATAGAAAATGACGGATCTCCTGACGCAGGTTTACATCGGGGTTGCTTTTATACTTGTCTTTGCCAGAGAATCCGATAATGTCCGCTTCGATCCGGCCAAATGATATTGAACAGGAAAAAACGATCCCGCGGCAGTGCTGATTCCGGTTTTCTCTTGATGCCGGACCAAAATAGTTAATTTGTCAGCAATAAGGCAATCATTCGTCAACAAAAACGGACCCCGGTGGACACGATGAACAAGCCTGAACAAACCCTATTTAAGCCCGCTGTCATCATCGGTTTGCTGTTGGTGCTGGGCGGCATCCTGGCAGCGCGGGTTTGGTCCGACCTGCAGTTTTCCATGTCCCGTATCGACCTGCCTGTCGCGTCCGGGGGCTCCGTCAGAGGGTTGCCCTTGCGCGTGGCAGTTCTCGGTGATCTGCACGTCGGTCACGGCATCATGGACCCGGATGCTCTTCAACGCCTGTTCGACACGGTGATAGCCGAGGACCCTGATTTGATTGTGCTGGTCGGCGATTACGCGCCCGGCCTCACCGGAAACGGGTTCGACCAGCTACGCCGGGCGGTCGTTGAAAGGATCAGGGATGTTTCCGCTCTCACTCCAACTTATGTCGTACTGGGCAACTATGAGAACCGGTCCGGTGCAGAGGCATGGTTTGACGCTTTCCGCGAGGCCGGCGTCAATGTCCTGGAGAACGAGGTCATTGTCACGAACATCGGCGCTGCACGGGTATGCGTACGGGGTCTTGGGGACTATTACAGCGGCCGGTTCCGCTGGGTGAACTGGCCGGATAGCTGCACCAGCCGCATTAAGATCACTTTGACACACGACCCGGCCGGCGCGTTTGTACGGCCTGTGAAGGGGGTGACCTTTGCCGGCCACACGCATTGCGGCCAGATACGGTTTCCGTTCGTCGGAGCATTGTGGATGCCGACAACTGCTCCGAGAGAGGCAACCTGCGGGCTGTATCGGGACCAGGACAGAACGCTCTATGTAACCTCAGGCGTCGGAACCAGCATTCTGCCGCTTCGGCTCGGCGCGCCGAGCACATGGGACATGGTAACACTTGTTGCAATGCCAGATGTGCCAGATGAATTGCTAAACGCCAGATGGATCAGTTGCAGGGGGCATGTCAGTGTTGAAAATTCCCTGATCGGCAGGTGGATCAGGTTACGGGGAGGGGGTCACATTGATATACCAATTATCTGGTAAATATTATAATCGATTTTTCGTAGCGTTATTAATACGTTCAGCTTCTTCTATAGATACACATTTAAACGAATAAATA
>VYCZ01000370.1 GCA_009843675.1 Gammaproteobacteria bacterium
ATTCAAGGCGGGCGCTGTTAAAATCGGCACTGGCCCTGGCTTCGCTCACCGTACTGGGCGCGTGCGGCCAATCTTCACCGTCCGACAAAAAACGCGCCGCCAGGCTCAGGGAAAAGCTGGCCATACGCAATATCGAGCACACCTGGATACCGTTGCCGGACGGCAGGCGGCTGGCGGCCAGGATCTGGTTACCGACCAATGCGGAAGCGTCCCCGGTGCCGGCGGTCCTGGAATATCTTCCATACCGCAAGCGCGATCTGGACCGGAACAAATCAGAGCCTGCGCATGTCTATGCCGCGGCGCGCGGCTACGCGGGTGTCAGGGTGGATATCAAGGGCACCGGAGAATCTGATGGCATCATCAATGATGAGTATGAAAAACAGGAACAACTGGATGGTCTTGAGATATTGAAATGGTTGGCGCAGCAGCCGTGGTGCACAGGGGCGGTCGGTATGCGCGGCATTTCCTGGGGTGGATTCAATTCGTTACAGATCGCGGCCCTCAATCCACCGGAGCTCAAGGCAATCGTCACTCATGGCAGCACCGACGACCGCTATACCGATGATGCGCACTATATCGGCGGCTCCCTGGGCCGGGCGAATTTTGAATGGGGACAATTGTTCATGAATGTCCTGTCCCTGCCCCCCGACCCGGAGTTGTTTGGTCCTGGTTGGCGCAAGGAATGGCTGAAACGCCTGGAGGCCGTGGGGCCGGTGACCCACAAGTGGATGCGCCACCAGCGCCGCGACAGTTACTGGCGGCATGGTTCGGTCAATGAAGACTACAGCCGGATCAAGTGTCCGGTTTATGCGGTCGGCGGCTTTGTGGACGTTTACACAAATACTGTTCCACGCTTGCTTGAGAATCTCAGTGTCCCCAGGAAGGGCTTGATTGGGCCCCATGGTCATAACGTTCCCGATGAAGCGGAGCCCGGCCCTGCAATCGGCTTCTTCCACGAGGAAGTGCGCTGGTGGGACCACTGGCTGAAAGGCATTGATACAGGCATCATGGATGAACCCATGCTGCAAGTTTATATACAGGAAAACGTACCCGGACAGGTGTATCCGGACCCTGTGCCGGGACGCTGGGTAGGGGAGCGGACCTGGCCCTCGGACCGGATCATGGACAGGACGTATTATCTGAACGCAACGGGGCTGGCTGAAATGCCGGCTGCCGAAGAAGCGATAACCCTGGCGCCGGATCAAACCGTCGGGCTCAGCAATCAAGCCTTCCTTCCCTTTGACATGAAAACGGAATTACCCCGGGATCAGTCGGATGATGACAATAAATCGTTGGTCTTCGACTCTGATGCGCTCGCTGAGGACATTGAGATCTGTGGCCATCCCCTGGTGAAACTGGCGCTTTCCGTTGATAAACCGGTTGCAAAGGTCGCTGTTCGGCTTAATGAAATCCGGCCTGACGGTTCATCCTGGTATGTTACTGCCGGCTTGCTTAACCTGACCCATAGAAATGGACATGCAGAACCCGAGGCGCTGTTGCCGGGGGATGTCTATGAGATCGAAGTACCCCTGAATGTCATCGCCTATCGTTTCAAGAAGGGGCACCGGATCAGGGTTTCCGTATCGGAAAGTTACTGGCCCCAGGTATGGCCTTCACCGGAGGGAGTGGAACTCACGGTCCGCACCGGTGTAAGCCGGCTGGTTTTGCCGGAGCGGCCTGCAGCATCCAATGACCTTGAAAACCTGGATTTTACCGATCCGGCCCCGTATGATCGAAGTGTCATTACTCCAACTGTTGCCGGCGATAAGAAACAGGAATTAACCGGCCCCGATGAAAACGGACGGTATCAGGTCCGCACCCTCAGTGATTCGGGTGGTTTGCTGATTAATGCTATAGGCACGGAAATGAGATTGCTATCCGAGTGGATATCGACAATTGAAAAAACCGACCCCAACAGTTCCAACTGGAGTGGGTATTTCTCCATAGAACTCAAGAGAGGTGACTGGGATATAAAAACGCTGTCGAATTTTGACCTGACTTCAGACAAGACGAATTTCCATATATCCACCGACCTTGTCGTGTACGAAAAAAACAGCGTCATTTTTTCGAAGGAATGGAAAGACAGCATACCCAGAGACCTGGCATAGTATGATAATCTCCATACCAATCGGACAGTGATAAGATGGCGCCTGCGGCGCCATTTTTGTCAGGTTGCTGAGAGGAAAAAATCAGGATGGCCATCGCACTAAGTTTCTGCTTCTTTGTCATACTCATGGTGGTGGTCGGCAACATCTCCGCCCGGCGTAAACGGAAACACACCTCTGAAGACTACCTGCTGGCCGGACGCATCCACGGCAGGTTTGCGGTTGCCTTGAGCGCGGCGTCTTCCGCGGTGAGCGGCTTTATCATGATCGGCGCGGTAGGCGCGGGCTATACGATGGGCTTAATCGCGCTGATGATGCCCCTGGGCTGGATTTTTGGCGACCTGGTATTCTGGCTTTAGTTTCCCGAACGGATTAACCCGCGCTCCCGCGACCATAACTGCAATACTGTTCCCGAGTTTATCAGCGAGAGCGCCGCCGGCAGTCGAATATCACTGGTCAGGAAATACCTGGCCGTTGTCATCATCGTACTGGTCGGCGGCTATGCAGTGGGTCAGTACCTGGCAGTAGGAAAGGCTGTCAGTGTCGTCTTTGACATTTCCATACCGGCCGCAGTCATCATATCGGGAGTTGTGATACTGGCCTACTCGGCAAAAGGCGGCCTGGAGTCGTCGATACCCACACAGTTCTTTCAGGCCTTGATTATGCTCATCACCACGCTGGGCATGCTCTCTGTAGCTATCTGGCTTGGCGGCGGTCCTTCGGAGTTGATGGACTTCCTGCGCTCGACGCATCCGGAATTGTTGTCTTTCAAAGTCGGACAGTCCTGGTGGCTTTCGCTGCTGTTTTTTGCGGGATTTTCGGGCGCTGCTTTCGCGTTCAATATGGGCACTCCCAACCTGCTTGTGCGCATCATGGCGGCCAGGAGTCCGGAAGAAGCGGTTAAAAGCCGCTGGGTCTACATGGGCTTTATGCAGGCGACCTGGCTGAGCATGAGCCTGTTCGGCTTGTTGATGAATGTGTTCTTTCCCGACATTGCAGACCCCGAGCAGGCGTTGCCGGTGTTTTCCCAGGAGTACCTGCACCCTGTAATCAGCGGCGCCGTCATGGCAGGGATCTTCGCTTCGGTAGCTTCCACGCTGGATGGGCAGGTACTGGTAGTATCAAGTTCGTTCGCCGTGGACGTATCCCCCGGGTTTTACCAGCGCATGACCAGGCGCTTCGGCTTGCGCTACCAGTCGATGGTCACGATTTTCGTTTCCTGTGCCGTAGGAGCTGTTGCCATTCTCCTCAAGGACAGTACCAATGTATTTGATGTGATTGTCATATCAGCATCGGCAATGGGGGGAACTGTGGGTGTGGCCTTTTTTATCACGTTAATGCGCTGGCGCACCTCGGTACCGGCGCTGCTCACTGGACTTGTAGCGGCCATCTTGACGGCATTGGCCTGGCGTCATTACGGGTTGAGTCAGTATATTCTCGAAGCGGCGCCCAGTTTTATCGCGGGCTTGATCACCCACCAGTTCATAATCAAATCAGTGAGGTCAGACTAATCCCTTCTCGCCCTGCTTCGAAGCTGTCTTGGCGTCACTCCGAAGAAGTGTTTGACTGCCGCGGTGAAACTGGTCTGGTATTCATAGCCTACGGTCTGCGCCACGTCCGTGATGGACATTTCCGTGGTCTGCAGCAGTTCCAGCGCTTTCTGCATGCGATGATAGTTTGCGTACTCGTGAATTGTTGCGCCAAATACCTGCTTGAAACCGCGTTTGAACTTGGTCTCGTTCAACCCTATTTTCTTTGCCAGTTCCCTGATCGTGGGCGGCGGGTTGAATTGAGTGGACAATATATCCCGCGCCTCCTGCAGACGCATTGTTTCATAGGTAGAGAGCGGTTTGATATTTTCATCATCACCGATGTCTGCCGTGCAGAGAAACTGCAGGGTGTCGCATAACAGGTGGTAGGCCTTCGACTTGGCGTGCAACAGGTGAAACCTGCTGGTGAAACCGGAACGCAGGAAACTCGTGATGGAAAACGCCATCGCCGGGTTGAGATTGATGACTTCATACTCAGTTGTCTGGTTTTTCCCATCCAGGAACGAATTGACAATCCCCGGTAGCCTGTTTCTGTCTATTCCGAGTTGGTTCAAAAAAACCCCGGGCCTGCAATAAAGAGTGAATGAGGACTCGTGCGCGCCACCCACGATCCATTCCTTGCATGCAGCGCCTGTTGGTTGATTCCAGATGAGTAATGACGGGCCGCGTACACTCAATTTATTTTCAGGCTCAAGTTCCAGCAAGAGTTCGCCGGAGACCTTGAAATGAAGGTCCAGCAATCCTTCTCCCTTGACGGTTTCCACCCGGGTCTCCCGGTACTGGAAGTCGGATGCAATGAGATAGAGATCAGGCGAGAGATATATAAATTCCCAGTAACCTGACCCTTCCTCTGGAGCAAGATTGATTCGGTTGCTGTAAATATCGTTATCGTTGTCTTCCACACGGATAATACCGGGCAAATCCTTTCCCGAACGGATTCGCTCGAAAACCTTGACCAGTGACTTGCTGTCCCCACTCAGTACGGTCCTGGCCGAAGAAGAATAGCTTTTGTCAGTATTGAGCCGGATTTCCTGCATAACGTGGTAAGCTCTCAAACATCCAAAAAAACAATGTATCTGAACAACATGTTACATTGATTTTATGATTATGGCGTTTGAAATGGCAGGAAACAATGAATAACAATAC
>VYCZ01000284.1 GCA_009843675.1 Gammaproteobacteria bacterium
TTATACAGGCAAGGCTTTTTTGATTCCTGGACTTTCCAAAGCGGGATTAGGGTAGAGTGTCCCTGAGGGCGACACGAATTAACAGTTCATGCTATAATCTCACCTTTTTAACAGCCTGTAAGGCATGAACGAGTTTGAGGTTGTACGGAATGAAGAACGATGGAGTTAACACTGAACGCCGCCGCTTTCTCACCACCACCGCATCCGTCGTAGGCGGTGCGGGCGCGCTGGCCACCAGCGTGCCGTTCGTATCCACCCTGACGCCCAGCGCCAGGGCCAGGGCAATCGGCGCTCCGGTCGAGGCCGATATCGGTGAACTGGAGTTCGGGGAACGCAAGATAGTCAAATGGCGCGGGAAACCGGTGTGGATACTGCGGCGTGACGATGCGGCCATCGATGATCTCCGGGAGCGGGATGATGAGCTGAGGGATCCGGCCTCGAAAGCCGACCAGCAGCCGTTCTACGCCAGGAACGAGTACCGCTCGCAACGCTCGGAATACCTGATCGTGCTGGGAATCTGCACCCACCTGGGATGTTCGCCCGTTTACGTCAGGAAAGGGGAAGGGGAGGCCCACCAGCTCGGCGCCGGCTGGCAGGGAGGCTTCTTCTGCCCCTGTCACGGCAGCCGTTTCGACCTGGCCGGCAGGGTTTACAAGGGCGTGCCGGCGCCCGCCAACCTGGTCGTTCCGCCGCACCAGTACCTGAGCGATACGAAGGTATTGATCGGCGACGATTCGGGTGTCGCGCAGTCATGATTAAATATCTTGTTGCATTGCGCGACTGGGTGGACGCGCGCTTCCCGTTACTGCAACTGTGGAACGACCACCTGGCCCGCTATTACGCCCCGAAGAACTTCAATTTCTGGTATTTCTTCGGTTCGCTGGCCCTGTTCGTACTGTTGATCCAGATCGTCACCGGCATCTGGCTGACCATGAACTACAAGCCGTCCGCGGAAAACGCGTTCGCCTCGGTCGAATACATCATGCGTGACGTGGAATGGGGCTGGTGGATCCGTTACATGCACTCGACCGGCGCCTCCGCGTTCTTTATCGTGATCTACCTGCACATGTACCGGGCCATGCTCTACGGTTCCTACAAGCGGCCCAGGGAACTGCTGTGGATTATCGGCATGCTCATCTACTTTACCCTGATGGCCGAGGCGTTCTTCGGCTACCTGCTTCCCTGGGGGCAGATGTCCTACTGGGGCGCCCAGGTGATCATCTCCCTGTTCGGCGCGTTGCCGCTGGTGGGAGACGAACTGGCCCTGTGGATACGGGGCGACTTCGTCGTGTCCGACGTGACCCTGAACCGGTTTTTCTCCCTGCATGTCATCGCCTTCCCCCTGGTGCTGTGCGGCCTGGTGGGCGCGCACCTGATCGCCCTGCACGAGGTAGGATCGAACAACCCGGACGGGATCGAGATAAAGGATCACAAGGACGCCGACGGCGTGCCGCTGGACGGTATCCCGTTCCACCCTTACTACACCGTCAAGGATATCGTCGGCGTGGTGGTGTTCCTGATCATTTTTTGCGCGGTGGTGTTTTTCCAGCCGGAGATGGGCGGCTATTTTCTCGAAGCCAACAACTTCGTCCCCGCCGATCCGCTCAAGACGCCGGAACACATCGCGCCGGTGTGGTACTTTACGCCGTTCTACGCCATCCTGCGGGCCGTGCCGAGCCAGTTCGGCGGCGTGGTCGCCATGGGCGCGGCGACGATGCTGTTCTTTTTTCTGCCCTGGCTGGACCGCAGCCCGGTCAAGTCAATCCGCTACCGCGGCTGGAAATACAAGACCGCCCTGGGCCTGTTCACCGTCAGCTTCCTGGCGCTGGGCTGGCTGGGTCTGCAGCCCGCCACCACGACCTACACCTGGATGGCGCGCGTTTTCTCACTGATCTATTTCCTGTTTTTCCTGTTGATGCCGTTTTATACGGCATCCGATAATGACAAGCCGGTACCGGAGCGGGTGACATGATGCGCGCGCGCGTTTCCGTAGCCGACCGGGGACGGAATTCAATTCCGTCCCCTGTTACCCTTACACTATTGTTACTGCTGTTGCTGCCGGCCACCCCCTGCTGGCCGGCCGGAACCGGCGGCGACCTGATGCGCGCCGAGGTTGACCTGTCCGACCGCAAATCGCTGCAGCGCGGCGCCCGCACCTTCGTAAACTATTGCCTCAGTTGCCATTCGGCCTCGTTCATGCGCTATAACCGCCTGGGCAGGGACCTGAACATAAGCGAGAACGTGCTCAAGGAGAACTTCATGTTCGGCACGGACAAGCCGGGCGATACCATGACCGTTGCCCTGAACAGGCGCGAGGCGGAAAAGTACTTCGGTATCGCCGTGCCCGACCTCTCCGTAACCGCCCGTTCCCGCGGCGCGGACTGGTTGTATACCTACCTGATGACGTTCTACCGGGACCCTTCGCGTCCCAACGGCGTCAACAACCTGGCTTACGAGGACACTGCCATGCCTCACGTGCTCTGGCAACTGCAGGGCTGGCAGGAACCCGTTTACAAGGAAGTGATCCACGATGACGGCAGGATCACAAGGGAGATTGATCACCTGGAGGTCGTCACGGAACCGTCCGACAAGCCGGAACCCTACCGGGATGAAAGCTACGAGGAGACGGTGAGCGACCTGGTGAATTTCATGGTTTACCTGGGAGAGCCAATCAAACTGAAACGCAACACCATCGGCGCCTGGACAATCGTCTACCTGCTGGTGCTGCTGGTTATAGTCTACCTGCTCAAGCGGGAATACTGGCGGGAAATAAAATGATTAATATGCATAACGGCGGCCCCGTGCTGGTCCTGTATTCGGACACGACAAGTCCGACAAGCCACTGTGTACGTCTGGCCCTGGCGGAAAAAGATATTGACACCGATGTCAAATTCATTCAACCGGATGAAGTTTCCGAAGAACTGTCCGAATTGAATCCATACGGCACCACACCTACCCTGATGGACCGGGACCTTGTCCTGTACGATCACCAGATCATACTGGAATACCTGGATGAGCGCTTTCCGCACCCGCCGCTGATGCCGGTCGACCCCATGAACCGCGCCGTCAACAGGCAATTGCGCTACCGCATCACGCGGGATTTCTATGGGATGGCCGAAGAACTTGGCAGCGAAAATGAAATTGCGGCAGCCAGTTCCAGGAAGACCCTGCGCAGCAGCCTGGTGGCGATAGAACCGGTATTCTCCAACATGTCGTATTTCATGTCTGAAGAATATACCCTGGTGGACTGCTGTATGGCGCCGTTGCTATGGCGCCTGGAAGCCTACAACATCAGGCTGCCCGCCGACTGCCGGTCGTTGCGCCGGTACGCGCGCTCACTGTTCGAACGCGATGCGTTCCAGTCCAGCATGACCGAACCGGAACGCGAGATGTGTGAGCGTTTGACAGCTTGACAAATATACTTGGGGTCAGAGTAAGAAATTCGAAGAATTTTTACTCTGACCCCTGGATTTCCAGTCCCTAGCCCCCGGGCCCTTCCTCCGCCGGTTCCTCCTCCTCGTTCTGCTTCCTGAGATACTCGCGGTACTCGAAAAGCTTTACCACTTTCTGCACCCCGCCGGTGCGGCGGGCGACCTCCGTGGCAATGTCGCCTTCCTCTTCGCTGACCAGTCCCATCAGGTAGCTGACGCCATTCTCGGTGACGACCTTGATATGCAGGGTGCTCAGGTCTTTTTCCGCGATCAACTTGGCTTTTATCTTGGCGGAGATCACGGTATCGGCGCTACGTGAGAGCAGGGAACTGGGGGCGGCGATGCTGATTTCATCGTGGACCTTGGTAACCTTCTCTACGTTCTTTACCAGGTCGATCACCGCTTGCCGGTCCTCCTCGGTCGGCGCTTCCCCGCTAACGAGGACCGTGGTGTTGAAGCTGGTGAAATTGATATGTACCCGGTCGTTCAACTCTTTCCGGTCCGCCAGCGCCAGCCGTGACTTGACCTCTATCGCTTGGTCTTCAACCATCGCGCCGGCTGTTCTGCGGTCCGCGGCTACGGTCGACACGGCCGTGGTGGCGCCGGTTATCGCCACGGGAGCGCAACCCTGAAACAGGAACACGGTGACAAGGGGGATAAGTAACATGAGGTGTGAACGTATTTTCATGGTTCTGCTCCGATTAGTTTATGGTCAATCAGGTCACAAAGTGAATGGATAATCATCAGGTGAACTTCCTGTATCCGTGCGGTCGAGTCGGCCGGCACGCGCAATTCCATGTCGGTATCCTGTAGCATCTCCGCGACCTGTCCACCATTCCTGCCGGTCAGGGCGATGACGCTCATGCGCCTGTCGTGGGCCGCATCGATTGCGTGGATTATACTATGGGAAGCGCCGCTGGTGCTGATCGCAAGCAGGGTGTCGTCCGTTTGGCCCAGCGCCCGGACCTGCCTGGAGAAGACGTCGGCATACTGGTAATCGTTGGCAATTGACGTCAGTACCGAGGAGTCGGTCGTCAGGGCAATGGCAGGCAGCCCCGGCCGCTCCTGTTCAAAACGGTTGATCATTTCGGAAGCGAAATGCTGTGCATCCGCGGCGGAACCGCCGTTGCCGCAACAGAGGATCTTGTTACCGTTCAGCAGGCAGGCGGTCAATGATTCAGCGGCGGATGCGATAGCGGGAGCGAGCTGATTGACCGCATCCGTCTTGATGCGGATACTCTCGGCAAAATTGCCTATGACGCGCTGGACGAAGTCCATGTCTAAAATGCCGCCTTTATCCAATCGATCTTCATGCCGGGTCCTTTGCTGCCGGTCAGTGC
>VYCZ01000256.1 GCA_009843675.1 Gammaproteobacteria bacterium
CCCGCTCCCCCCCCCCGCCCCCCCTCCCCCTCTCCCCGCCACCCCCCCCCCCCGCCCCGCCCTCCGCCTGTGCGCGTTCCCCGCGTTGTCTGCCTCGTTGCCCGCCCGGGCCGCGCTGGGCGTGGTAGAGCCGTTCAGTTCCGGTTTCGGCGGCGGCGGCTTCTGGCTGGTGCACCGGGCAGCAGACGGCAAACAGGTGATGATAGACGGCAGGGAAACCGCGCCGGCACTGGCCCATGAACGCATGTATCGGGACGCGCAGGACAACGTGATCAGGGACGCATCAATGAAAGGCCCGCTGGCCGCGGGAATCCCGGGCCTGCCGGCAGGCCTGGTGCACCTGGCCGAACACTACGGCCGCCTGCCGTTGCGCGCATCCCTGGCGCCGGCAATACGCTACGCCGAGCAGGGCTTCAAGGTGACGTCCCGCTACCATCGGCTGGCCGAGTACATGACGGATACGCTGAACCAGTACCCGGCCGCGGCCGGGATTTTCCTGCAAAACGGCAAACCGCCGCGCATCGGCTACCAGGTGCGTCAGGAAGACCTGGCGCGTACCATTGACGCCATTGCAGAGCAAGGCCTGGACGGTTTTTACCGGGGTCCGATTGCGCAACGGATGATGCGGGAAGCGCGCAAATACGGGGGTATCTGGAGCCTTGAAGACCTCAGCGCATACAGGATAGTGGAGCGGGAACCGGTAATCGCCAGCTACCGGGGCACGCGTATCGTTTCCGCCCCGCCGCCCTCGTCAGGGGGCATTGTCATGGCGCAGGCCCTGCGCATGCTGGAACAGTTCGACCTGGACGAGATGAGCAACGTGCAACGCAAGCATCACATCATTGAAGCCATGCGCCGCGCCTTCCGCGACCGGGCCGTGTTCCTGGGCGATCCCGATTTTGTGGACGTTCCGACCGACCGCCTCCTGGACGAATCCTACCTGGAGGGCCTGGCGCTGACGATAGATGCGGCCAATGCAACCCCCAGTGACATTCTCGGCAACGGCCCCGCCCTGCTACAGACCGGGCTCCAGACCACGCATTTCTCCGTGGTCGACAAGGACGGGAGCCGGGTAGCGGGCACCTTGAGCATCAACACCTTGTTCGGCGCCTGCTTTGTGGCGGAAGGCACCGGAGTGCTGTTCAATAACGAAATGGATGATTTCTCCGTCAAGCGCCTGACCCCGAACGCCTACGGCCTGATCGGCGATGAAGCCAACGCCATTGCGCCGGGCAAGCGCCCGCTGTCCAGCATGACCCCCACCTTTCTGGAAACGCCGGAACGGATCGGGATTGTCGGCACCCCCGGCGGCAGCCGCATCATCAGCATGGTGCTGCTGGCGGCGCTGGACTTTACCGATGGCGGCTTGCCCCAATCCTGGGTCAGCCTGCGCCGCTTCCACCACCAGTACCAGCCGGACCAGGTCCAGTTCGAACTGCATGGCCTGACTGAATTCGAACAGCAACGGCTGGCCGGGCTGGGCCATGAATTGAAGCAAATCACCCGCCGCTACGGCAACATGCAGGCGATTTTATGGGACCAGCGGGAAAACCGGGTGTACAGCGCCAGCGACCCCAGGGGCGAGGGCCTGGCCGTGGTTGTTGAATAACCCCATCGGCTATGAAAACTTTTCCCACAGTTGCGAAAGCGGTACGGCAAAAATGTCGTTTCCGAACGACACTACATCGACCCCGTTGTACAGGATTAGGCCTCGCACAAACCGGCTGCCGGCAATCTCACGTAATGAGTTGAGACCCCACAAATCTCTTTTGGTCAAGCTCGCGGCGCATTTAACCTCAATTCCCACCACGTTACCGCTGGCATCTTCCAGCAACAAATCCACTTCCACGCCCGTCCGGGTACGGTAATGGAACAATTTGCATGCTCTCCGTGACCACCCGGTCTGCTTAAGGAGTTCCAGGGCAACGAAATTCTCCACCAGGTGTCCGAGCAACACCCGGTTTTCCGTCAGTCGGTCTGCGTCAAGACCCAGCAGGGAAGTCATCAGTCCGGTATCCGCCATGAGCAGTTTCGGCGCTTTGGAAAACCGTTTGCCGATGTTAGTGAACCAGGCGGGAAGCATCCTTACCAGGAACGTAGTCTCCATTAATGAAATGTAGCGCTTGAGAGTAGTTTGAGGAACCATCAAGGTGCTTGCAAGATCGGCAAAGTTCAAAAGTTGCGCCGCACGGGACGCCACCAGCGCAAGTAATTGCGGTATTTCAGACAGCCGCTCTATATTTGCAAGATCGCGAATATCCCGTTGCAGTATGGCGTCCACATAGGACGTGAACCACGCCCGACGGCGCGCCGGAGCTGTCCGCGCCTGGGCCTCCGGAAAGCCCCCGACTATGATCCTCCGGACCAGTTCGTGCTCCGCTGCCGAGGTTGTCGGGAATATCGGGAAGGTAGAATGAAACAGCCGATCAATAAATGTATCTTGCGCGCCGGCCAGTTCGCTTTGTGAAAAAGGCCAGAGAGTGAGTATTTCCATCCGTCCTGCCAGGGATTCCGCCAGCCTCGGCAAGGCCAGCGCGCCCGCAGACCCGGTCAAAAGGAACTGTCCGGGACGCCGGTCTTCATCTACGGCTACCTTTATCGCCAGCGCCAGCCCCGGCGCCCGTTGGGCTTCGTCAATGATCACAGGGCGCGCAAGTCCCCTGACAAAACCTTCCGGGTCATTTTGCGCCGCCGCCAGGACCGCGCTCCTGTCGAGTGTGGTGTAATGTGCGGGATAATGGTTACTGGCTATTTCCTGCACCAGCGTGCTTTTGCCCGATTGGCGCGGCCCCTGAAGATAGACAACGGGCGTATCTCGAAGCGCATCCAGCAATTTTTGTAGTATTTGCCTGTGTATCATGTCAAAAACGGTATTCAATGGCTGAATATCATCCACACAATGGTTGATATTCAGCCAAATTTTCCATGAATTATAACACAGTCAGCGGCTCGCTGTGTGCCGACCACACAGCTTGGCGTTACGAACCTCCCTGTCCTGATAACAGGGTAAGACGGGACGGCGCCCCATGCGGGGGTAGCTTGAAGTCCGTCCCCCGAGCAACGCTGCATGAATAGCTGCCCGCTATGCTATTGACTCCTGACAGGCCCCAACATAAAATTCTCTTATGTCCACCGCACTATATAGAGCGCTCATTGATGCTGGCGCATCCGAAGAACGAGCTGCTGAAGCATCCAGGGAACAGGAGCGCATTTTCCGTATGGAAAAAGACATCGTGGAGATCAAGGGCCGGTTGAATCTCCTCATTGCCGTTGTAATTCCACTGCTGGTAATTATTATTGTCAGGCTGTTCGGTATCGTCTGAACCCCAATTCCGGGGACGGACCCCCGTTTACAACAAATGTTTCAAGCTGTTGGATATCCCAGCCCCGTTTTTTGATCTGTTTGTAGTCTTTGAGAAAGCGGTTCGTATAGGAAATCTTTCGCATATCTACCCTGTCTCACTGCGCGCCTCCAGGTCAGCGAAAACCTCTCTGGTAGAATCAAACTGTCTCAGGTTGCGGGCGGGTTCTTCCAATGCCGCGACGGTGTCACTATTGGGTATGCGGGCTTCAAACGGCAAACCCTTGCGCAGGACTAATTGGCTGAGTGCCATGCGGATATATTCTGTGGGTTTTAACCCAAGCCGGGAGAGTATGGCTTCGGCTTCGGTTTTAAGCTCCGGTTCAATTCGGATTTGCATCTGTTTGGTTCTGTTCATAACGCCGACTGCCCTTGTGTTTGTCAGGACATAGTCTGACTGAAATAGCTACCATTTGCAATACAAATATGTTGGTGATTATTATTGTCAGGCTGTTCGGTATTACCTGAGCCGCAATTCCGGGGACAGACCCCCGTTTACAACGTACGGGGGCATGCTTGAAGTCCGTCCCCTGTCCGCATCAACGCTGACAGCGCGGGCAATAATAGGTGGAACGCTGCCCCTGGCGAAGCTGCCTGATGCCGCCCGCACAAACCCGGCAAGGCTCGCCGGCCCGGTCGTACACGTCCAGGTCCGGCTTGAAGTACCCCGGCGCGCCGTCGCCGCCGACAAAATCCCGCAAGGTGGTCCCCCCGCTCGCCAGCGCTGCTTGCAGCACCTCTTTGATAGCCCCGGTTAATGCCAGGTGACGCTTGCGCGAGACGCTCCCGGCCTTGCGCAAGGGATGGATGCCACTGCGAAACAACGCTTCGCTGGCGTAGATATTGCCCACGCCGACCACGATGCGGCTGTCCATGATGAAGGTCTTGACCGACTGCGTCCGGTTGCGGGACAAGCCGTACAGGTACGCGCCGGTAAAGTCCGGACCCAACGGCTCCGGCCCCAGGTGGCGCAACAGGGGATGTTGCCGCGGGTCCTGTTCGGTCCAATGGATGGAACCGAAGCGCCGGGGATCGCGCAGGCGCAGGCAGGTATGGTCATCAAACACGACGTCAACGTGATCGTGCTGGTCGGGCGCGACGGCTGCGTCCAGCACGCGCAAGCTGCCGGACATGCCCAGGTGCAGCAGCATACTGCCGTGTTCCAGGGAAAAGATCAGGTACTTCGCCCGCCGCCCCACCCCGGTGAAGCGCCGGCCGGCCAGTTCCGTTGCCAACGCCGCGGGCAACGGCCAGCGCAAGTGCTGTTGCCGGATTACCACAGCCCGGATGGTTTTATTCACGACATGGGGCGCAATACCCCGCCGTGTCGTTTCAACTTCGGGCAGTTCTGGCATAAACAGGGAAACAGTGGGAAAAAATCATAGTATTATCAATGTGTTAAAG
>VYCZ01000218.1 GCA_009843675.1 Gammaproteobacteria bacterium
CCACGATATTCGCACAAAATTCCCGTATTCTGTCCCTGTCAGGTTCAGGCATCCCACATGCATCGAATACCACCTCATCAATTCTCTCTATGAACCCCGGTAACTCTTCCAGGCCGGGCTGACCGATGTACGGTCTGTTGCGGATGATGAAGTTGCTCCTGTTTTCCGCTGCTTCGTTATAGTCATCGCGCAGCCAGGCGTCCGGTTCCGCGTACAAAAGATACCTGTGTAGAAACGGAAAATGGGAAGTTATAGCCGAGGGTCCATACGCGTGTTTTACTCCTTGAACGAACGGACTTGCAATGAGAAATAGAAAACACCTGAAAGAATCATTCCCGCACCGCGGGGTGATCGTGTCCCTTGCGGACATGACAACAGCAACCGACCCGAGGGCTGAAACGCCCCCGGGCGTGTTCCTCTCGTGGTCCAACCACAGGAGATATAAACGATGAAGATATCGCTGAAATACCTGGTGATTGTTTTTTTGCTTTTTATCGTGGGCAGTCACGCCGTGGCGAGTCCGTACCTGGCCGAGGCACGGAAAGTGATGCTCAAGTGCGCCCTGACGGAGGTAAAGCCGCAGATCGTTTATCGTGCATACGACAAGACCGGCAATACCAAGCGCAGGAGCAGCAAAGTCGATAAGAACGAAAGCCTTGAGGACGCGTTGGTGCGGAGCAACCTGGGTTGCATCGTGAAGACGATCGATTCAATGCTGACGTACAAAAAGCTGGAAAAATTCATCCAGTAGCTTCATTCGGTCTGCTGACCAAAAAAGCCGGTCTTCGGACCGGCTTTTTCTATCATACCCTCATGCTGGCTTGTAACCGCGTATTTCGTTGATAATCTCATCCTTGTTAGCTGTTACCCATTCGTGCCTGTTATCAAATTTGTCATGGATATACCGCTCTGTTTCCCGGAACCAGGGCGTTTGCATCTTGAATTCCATCTTGTATTGCCGCTCCGGGTCCGAAGTCTGGTAGGAATTTAACCTTGCCTTCCAGTCCTTCGCAATGCCTACCTTGTACTCGCCCGGATAATTCGGATGGGAGATGACATAGACGTATTTCTGCTCCCTGTAATCTTCATCCCGGTCTGTCCGCTTCGGCGGATCAGTTTTCAGATCGACAACAACATCACCCTCAAAGATGCTGGCGGTTTCCTTCGCCAGCCGCTGCTGTACCAGTTCGTATGCCTTGATGGATATGTCAATGCCGATCCAGGTACGGCCCAGCTTTTCAGCCGCAATGCAGGTCGTTGCGCAACCACAGAACGGGTCCAGGACAATATCACCCTCATTGCTGGATGCAGAGATGATACGCTCTAACAAGGCAAGCGGTTTTTGAGTGGGATAGCCGACGTGTTCTTTTGAACGGTTATTCACATTCTGAATATCGCCTATGAAGTCCGACACCGCCACCCCCTTTGACGCGGCAAGGTAACGCTTCAAGCTGGGATAGCCGGTTGAAGTCCTGTCTATCAACCCCGCTTCGGACAGCGCGTCCAGCCTGTCATGCACGCCTTCTATCTGTGTGTATCCCGGGATCAGGTTTGCATCAATCCATGCCGCATAATCGCCGGTCTTCGGTATGCTCCAGCATCGCCCGTTTGATCCCGGGTCGTAGCCTTGCCAAGGAACCCCGGACTCCCCGTCAGATAATCCGGGGCCGGTCAGGTCCCCTACGCGATAACGTCCCATGCTGTCCCTGTGCCGGTAATCACGTTCAACATAGACGTCTCCCAGGGAGACATATTGCGTGTGCCATACCGCATCATCAGACGCATAGAACAGCAGGCGGTCGGATACGCTTGCGTAACGCTTTGCGTCACTGTGCGAACTGGTCCGTTTCCAGGACAACTCATTCCTGAATTTGTCCTCCCCGAAAATG
Organism: Gammaproteobacteria bacterium; assembly: GCA_009843675.1. Lineage (GTDB taxonomy): Bacteria > Pseudomonadota > Gammaproteobacteria > Eutrophobiales > Eutrophobiaceae > JAAXHV01. Next base: position 1,890 of record VYCZ01000218.1, read on the forward strand.
CAGTCCATGGTCGTTTTCAGGTAATGGGACATGGTGGGGTCGCAATGCAGGTAGATACTGCCGGTCTGTTTCAGCACGCGCCGGCATTCAATCAGCCGGATAGCCATATACGCCAGGTAGGCGAAGTTATAGGGCCTGCCCACGCCCTTGATGCCGCTCAGGTAATGGAACAGGGCGGGTTCATCTTCTGCTATGGTCAGCAGCCATTCATCCTTCAAATCATCCTCGCGGAAAATGTCCTTAAAACTCGCTCCTTCGGCGCTGGAACCGATAGGCGCGGTAAATTTCTTGTTCTTGTTGAACGGCGGATCGAGATAAATCAGGTCAATAGAATCCGAATTTATGCCCGACAGAATGTCCATGTTGTCATCACAGAAGATTGTGCGGTTCCCGACATTGCAGGCGCTCACGAAACCAACTCCCCCATTCAGCTAACGGCTTCCCATTCCACGTCCAGGGGCTCAATGATGTCGCCGAGTATCCGGATTTTATGCTTATCTATGCCGAACAGACTGGTCGGCTTATTTCGATACGGCACAATACGGACTACCGGCTTGCCGTTCTTGGAAACGATAAGCCCTTCTCCGGTATTGGCCACCTCGTCCATCAGCTTGAGACATTTCGCCTTGAACTCGGACGCCTTGATCGTGTGCCTGCCGCCGGTTTTGTCTGTGTTCATGTTTTTCATTCACCAAGTGAGGCATGTTGGCAGATATCTTGGATTATATCATGGTCATCGCTCTCTGGTACTTCCGGCAACCGCGAGCGGGGCGCCCGCCCCCAGGGCAGTTTCAACATGCCCTGGCCAAAGGGGGTGGTTTGGGAGGTAGGTAACAGGTGTAAAACCACCCCCTTGGCGCCCTCGGGCTGTCCTTGATCCGTGGCCCGGGCGCATACGAACCGGGCCGCCCTCGGGTAAACGGGCACACAACATCCCGAATTCCATTCGACCGGTCAGCCGGCGTTGTTTATTCTTGTTCATGCCGGACTGACCGCGCCGGGTTTCCTTATGGCAAGGATGATTTTATCCAGCCCCAGCGCATCCCTGTACCACTTCGGCATGCCTGCCGTCGGTAACTTGTCTTCATCATAAATGGCTTGTCCAGGCAGTGGCATCCCCATGTCAGGCCAATGGTCGTCATCATGCTTTACCGGAAGCACCCACCAGAGAGAGTCGCTGGGACTGACCAGATAAATATCGTCCGGCGCATCCTTCCGTCCGTCCAGTAATGCAGGAAGATGACGGCCGATTACGCAGTCTTCGTGCCAAACTTTGCTCCGTATGGGTGTGAACAAGTCCGTGTTCCTCTCTTGCATGCAATGTGCACTCTCTTGAATCCAGTCGCCAAGAGAACTCAGAAGCCGCTCTCTTTCTTTCCTTTTTGCAGGGAGGCAGACATCCAGGGGCACTTGCAATTCGTAGTAGGCCGGCCCCGGCAAGGGCTCCGTAAACCACTTCTTGATATAGTTATCGATCTCTCTGATTGAGATACCGGCCTTGATCTGGTTATCAAACGCCTCAATGCGGGTATGTTCAATCGCGTAGTGTTGATCGCCCAGTTGCAGGCTCAGTTCGACGGGCGGACCAACGCCCTCTGTTTCGGGGTGGCGAATGTCGGAACGTGATTCACCGGTCCATTTCTCAAGATGCCGTACAACAGCGTCACACATCCTGCCTTCATGATTTGGAATGTTCATTTGCGGCGATGATGAAAGAATATGCTCGATAAGCCAGGCTCAACAGCGGTAGGCAGCTTATCGAATTTCTGGTGATATTGTTTTAAATATGAGCGGCAGTATTTGTGAATTAAACAGTTTTGGTTCCATGGATCTTTATCAGTTTCTTGTCCGGCTCAGCTTCCAGGGCTGAAATGACCTCCGGTATCATTGGTTTAAGGTAGTCAATGATACTACGCGGTGTTGACAAAATGATGATTACCGTTGGCAAATTATTCAGGTTCTGTTGGAACTCGATATTTTTGTCAACGGTAATAAGTGCCTTGAACCCCGCCTCTGCTGCAATCCTGAGTAGTTCTCCATTATCAGTGCCGGACCATCCCATTTCGGTTACGGTCTTGACCTCAAATCTGTCAGGAAAGTGGGCAGCTAATTCATGGTCGACAGACTCGTCAAGCAGCAATTTCATGCTCTGTATCTGCCGTCAGTTTTTCGGTGGCCAGTTCAATTAACTGAACAGCCTGTTCACGGCTGACAGAGGGGAAGTGCTCCAGAAAATAGCTCAGGTCATATCCTGACTCCAAATGCTCCATCAGGATACGGATAGGTACCCGGGTGCCTGTGAAGACGGGTGTGCCACCCAGAATAGCCGGGTTTCTGTTTATTATGGCATCAGTCATTTGTCTGTTTTCCAGTGTTATTTGGTATAAGAAGTACAAACTCGATGCATTCCCATTCTTCAACAACATCCTGCGCCAAGAGTGGTGGCATCGAGCAGAGCATGGACAGGAACAGTACCAGATATTTCATCGCGTAAACGGAATCAGGAAACATTCATCATAAAATGCTTGAAACACATTCAGCGGTAGAACTCCACGTAGAACCGCACGTCACCCATGACTTCGACCTCGTGCGACACCTCCGGCTCTACAACACCGGGGTGGTCCGGTGACAATTCGAACTCCCGTATTTCCGGCTCCAGGATACGATAGCGCAACGTGCCTTCCAGGATAACGATTTTCGCCCAGGTCCCTGCCTTGGTGCTATGGGACTTGCGTAACTTCTCCGGTATTGAGCGAGTCGAAAACGTGGCGGTGCGTGCGTAGGGCGCAACGCCTTCGGGCAGTGATTTCATCAAATTTTTATATCTTTAGAGAATACCTTTTCCATGGCTATTGTACAC
>VYCZ01000016.1:0-400 GCA_009843675.1 Gammaproteobacteria bacterium
GTGGCCAGGCGGTGGGCGAGGACGATCCGGGTCGATGTCAGGAGCGCCAGGTGCTGCATGACCTCGGCCTGACTTTCGTTGTCCAGCCAGTTGGTTGCCTCGTCCAGCAGCATGACCCGCGGGCTGGCGAGCAATGAACGGGCGATGGTGACGCGCTGGCTCTCGCCGCCCGACAGGACGGCCCCGCCGGCCCCGACCATGGTCATCATGCCCATGGGCATCGCCTTGATTTCCTTTTCGATTTCGGCGGCGCGGGCAGTCTGCCACACTTCCTCGGTCGCCGGCGTCTCGTGGTGCGCGACGATATTGTCCCAGATATCCTGGGGGTGGAGACGCACCGACTGCGGCACCGAGCCGATTTTCCGGCGCACCTGCTTCAGGATCAAGTGCCACAGGTCAC
>VYCZ01000016.1:410-4743 GCA_009843675.1 Gammaproteobacteria bacterium
GCGCCGGCAGTCGGCCGGTCGATTCCAAGCGCGAGCCGGAACAGGGTGCTTTTGCCGGCGCCGGACTCGCCGGCAATCGCGATAAATTCACCGGGACGGGCGCGAATCGTGACATCGTCAAGAATCAGCGGGCCGTCCGGATCGTAGCGAAAGGAAATACGGTCGAACAGGACTTCGCCGCCCAGACGTTCAACCGGCTCTCCTTCCACCGCCGCTTCAGGAACCGTGGCGAGCAGCGGGCGCATCTGATCGAACGCGGGCAGCATGGCCGCAATGGTTCCGAAGGTCTCGCCGAGCCGGGCGATTGCGGACTGGAAAACGATAAATACCGTATAGACGACAAGAAAATCGCCTACAGGTATATTCCTGTCTCCCACCGCTACCGCGGAGAAAAGCAGTACGCCGCCGGCAAGAAAGGGAAGCGCAGCAGCGAATGCCCGCGAATGCCCCTCGAGAACGTCCAGTTCAATTTCCGCGCGTTTCTGCTCGCGATAATCCCGGGCCCAGATGGCGAAAGCCGACCCTTCCGCGTTTTCCACACGCAGCTTGGCGATGCCCTCCACGATCTGGAACAGCCGGCCGGCTACACGGCGTACTGCGCTGATCATGCGCCCACGCGGCGCAATCTGGCGTAGCCCGATAGCGATGGTGACCAGCAGGGAAACCAGGCTGAAGACGAGCGCGATGATCCCGAGGGTGGCGTCGTAGAGGAAGATGACGGCAAACACCGGCAGCAGGAAAATGATCGACAGCAAGCTGTCGGCTATGACCCCCTGCAAGCCGTCCCGTAGATTCTGGAATGTCATTCCCGACATGGCCAGGTCGCCGGCGGGATGACGGTGCAGAACGCTGGACGGAAGCCGCATGAGGCGGTCCCAGAAAGCAGCTTCGACCCTCGAGGCCGAGCGTCCCTCAAGCCGCATCAGCGCCGATCCCTGCAACAGGTGCAGCAGCGCGCCGAACAGGCCGAACAGCGCCAGTGTCACGGCCACTACGTAGAGCGCTCCGGCGCTTCCTCCCGCCACGACATGATTCGCAACGAACCCGAGCGCGAGAGCCGGAACCAGTTTGATCAGGCCGCCCGGAAGCCCGGCCAGCACCAGTCGCAGCAGGTCCGCGACCGAACCATGCATGGCGATCCCCAGCAGGTCTGCGGGTTTCACGCTCTTCGACGGCAATGGACGGTAGAACATCCAGGCTTCCTGTTGCAGCGCGGCGGCGCGGTCCGCGCTGAGCCGGACACTGCGCTTGCTGACCGGGTCGATTTCCCGGTAACGCCCGAACATCCCCGGTAGCAACGCAACGGGCTGGCCGTCCCCGGCGCGAAATGCCAGCAGTGCGCTGCTGTCTCCGCGCCTCCAGTTGCCCTCGGCATCGAAACGCACGCGCCGGGCGCGTACCCCGGACGCATCAAGAACATCCACGAGGCCGATCGGAGCATCCGAAGGCCGGGAGCGCGCCGGAATACTGAAATCGATTCCTTCATGGCGGCCGACGATTTGCAGGGCATCCGCCAGGGCCGTGTCCTCGACCCTGGCAACCCGGTCGATGGGCAGGTCATAGATATTGAACAGCCGCTGCCGGGCAGCCGTTTCGGCGGTACGCCGGCTGGTCGTCCGCTCGCGTTCGAGATTCGCGTCATCAGCCACCGCGAGCCGGCGGTTAAGTCGTTCCAGGTTAAAGGCAACTGCGTGAAACGAGGCGAGCGCCGGCAGCAACATGCCTTGCCGCGCAAGTGTTTCGGTTGATTTGCTCGAAACCGTTGCCTCGTCGAACAAGGTGAGCCAGTTCGTACGCGTGAGTGGTATCAGCGCTTCGTGCGGACCGTCTGCCTCGGCAAGTTGCGCCGGGTCAACCATATCCATGAACAGGCTTGCCCCCAGGGACGGTCCGGATACCCATACCACACCGCGCCGCACGGATAGCGTGCAAGGGGTCAGGGACTGGGTCAGCCCCGGTTTGGCCAGCGCAGTCGGACGCGGCAGGTGGCTGACAAAACGCGCAAGTGTCTCAGTTATCGCGGTCAGCCAGGTATCGGCCTGTCCCGCCAGTTCTGCCGGATGAACCTCGGTCAGCAGGGATGCCGGCAGGCGTTTCAGAAGGGTGCCCGGCAAGCCCTTGGCGACCAGGCTGAGCGTGGTGTCTTTGCCATCGTTATCCTGTTCGTCCGGGACGACACCCGGCAACAACCTGCCTGATTCGCAGCGCAGCAGGTGCTGTGGCGGCGCCTGCTCCACCCCATCCTTGAATTCGGTTAAAAACAGGTCGACAACGCCCTGCTCGATGAACCAGACACTGTCCGCATCGTCCAGCTTTACCGGCAGGTTGCCGGCGCAAGGCACGGATGTGCCGGAGCGGGCGGCGAGTTGGCCTATTGATGCGTGTTCCGGCATGGCGTCCTGCATCAGCCCGATTTGACCAGCTTGTAATACGTGCCGGCCTGGTCCGCAATCAATTCATCGTGGGTGCCGCGCTGCACTTCGGAGCCCTTGTCGAGTACGATGATCTCGTCGCAATCCCGCACCGTGCTCAACCGGTGCGCCACGATCAGGCAGGTGACGCCGCGACGCCGCAGGGCATCATCGACGTATTCCTCCGTCGCGGCATCGAGGGCGCTGGTCGCCTCGTCCAGGATGAGCACTGTCGGATTGCCCACCAGGCCGCGGGCGATTTCCAGCCGCTGCCGCTGACCCCCGCTGAAATTCACCCCGCCTTCCTCGACCAGGGTTGCATATCCCTGCGGCCTTAGCAGTATTTCCTCATGGATGCTGGCGTCCCGCGTTGCGGCAACGATAACCTCATCCGGAACGGCCGGGTTCCACAAGGTGATATTGTCCCGCACAGACGCGGAAAAGAGTACGGCCTCCTGGTCCACCATGGAAATGGACCGCCGCAGCACTTCCTCGGGAATCTCATCCCGCGGGTGGCCGTCAAACAGGATTTCACCAGACCAGGGTTGATAGATTCCCGAAACGAGACGCGCCACGGTTGACTTGCCTGAACCGCTGGGACCAACTATGGCAACCCGCTGACCCGGCTTGATTACCAGGTTAAAGTTTTCCAGCAAAGGTTTTCTGCTCTTGTTGTAACCGAAGGTGACGTCACGCAGTTCGAGCCGGCCTGCAAGCTGGAGCCGGCCGTTGAACGTGGGGATTGACTGCGATTCCGGGCTTCGGCGACTGAACACCGGATCTTCAGCGGTCCTGGAGATGTCTTCCAGCCTCTGCAAATCGGTTTCCAGCGCCTGGCGTTTGTCGGCGAACTCCAGGAAACGCCCGACCGGCGCCAGGAACATCTCCGCCAGGATGTAGAACCCGACCAGCGCCCCCAGGGTCATTTCACTGGCCATGACCAGGCTCCCACCAAACCCCAGGATTGCCGCGGCGCGAAGTGCCGCGATCAGGCCCGGCAGCGCACTGTTGACGGAACCCAGTTCGGAATAGAGCTGGCGCGCATGCAGTTCGCGCGCCTGCTGGCCGCTCCAGCGCGAAAAAAACCGGTCATCCGACCCCGTCATGCGCAGGTTGTCCGCATGGCTCAACATCTGCATGCCGACGCCGATCAGTAATCCCTGTTCGCGCCGCATCGTCTGGCTTCGAACCGCCCGAACCGCGTTGAGAAGGCGGGCCAGAAACCCATGCAGAAGGGCCAGTAAAAGCACAACAAGCGTGAGCAGGACATCGTAGACGAACATTGCGATAAGTAACACCGCACTCATTGCCATGTCGATGATGAGCACCAGGAATTGATCCGCCAGGTTCTTCGCAATCCTGTCGGAGGACGAGACCCTGTCGGTCAGGTCGCCTGCAAGCCGGTGTGCGAAGAAGTCCACAGGTAGTCGCAGCAGCCGCGACATGGCTCTGTTGTAGCCAATCACCGAGACCCGGACCGCGAGCCTTTTCAGGAATCGTTGCTTGAGCAGGGACAGGATATATACCAGGACACCAGCGCCAAGCAAGGCTGTGACCAGGCCGCCCCAGGCCCCATGTTCGTTCATGAAATCGTCAACAAAAGCGCCGAGGGATACGGGAATGATCAGCGCCAACAGCGTCAACATGAGACCGGAGGCAATCACTCCCGTAAGCATGCTCCATGATCCGGAGAGCAAGGCGCTTAACTGCCGTAACAGGCCGGGCTGCTCGCCACCGGCCCTGAACTCGGGACCGCGCTTGAAGCGAAGCGCAATCCCGCTGTAGCCCTTGATAAACTCTTCTTCGCTAACCCTGCGCTTCCCCGTAGCAGGGTCATTGAGATAGAAATACCGGCTATCGAACCCTTCGAGGACAATGAAATGGCTGAATTGCCAGAATAAAATCAGCGGAAGCTCCACCTG
>VYCZ01000126.1:0-1092 GCA_009843675.1 Gammaproteobacteria bacterium
CCTCAAGAGAGAGCGCCGGCGGGTCGCTTTTCTGTGCGTCGCGCAGGAGATAGCCCAGGGCGCGCGCCAAGCTGCTTTTGCCGATGGCGTTGGGTCCGGTAACGATATTGACCCCCGCAGCAGGCGGTTCGAAGGCAAAGCCGGGTTCGATGCCGGGCAAGGCCTGGATATTGAGTCGCTTGAGGCGCATCAGACTGTGTCGAAATCCTTCTGCGCCAGCAGTTGATCCAGGGCGCGCAACCCTGCTTTTCGCAGCCACTCGGCCGGATCCGGGTCGTCCGTATCCACGCCGTTCCAGACGGGCTTTTGCGTCTGGCTGCGCAATGCTTCACGGGCCTGCGCCACCAATCGGTCACGATCGGGATGGCCTTCCGGTTCATCCAGCCACAGCAGGCGTTGTGCCAGCAATCCCGGAGGACTGGGTTGCTTGGCGAGATCTTCAAGGTCTCTCTCGGGCCGCGTAGCGACGCTGGTTCGTTGAACAAAATAATCCCGGTTACCAGTGCCGGTATAGATAACCTTCTCCTGAGCTCCGGAAAATTCGCCGTCCACCGCAGCGCCGAAACGGGTGCGCCCCCTGAATATGATATGCACCCCGACCGCGTCCGGCGTGGTTGGCTGGTCCAGCGCGACAGCAAACTCTGTGATTTGACGGTCAATATCCTTCAGCGCAGTCAGGACGCGGCCTCTCGCCTCTGCCGGTTCGCCGATGCCCTCCAGGTCAACGTCAATTGATTCCCAGCGCAACGGCGCCAGTGGTAGTTGTTCAACGCGTTCAATCCGGCCCCCGGTTATTCCGATTAGCCATGGTCCATGAGGTCCCGACTCGCTACGATCCAACCCGGTCAGGCTACCGAGGTAGCCGTTCGGTGACTCAACGGACAAGGCATCGGGCTTGTGTATGTGTCCGAGCAACCAACCGTCAATACCTGCCTGTTGCAGTTCCCTGCTGCTTACCGGGGCATAAGGACTGCCTCCCGCATCCCGGTCACAATGTAACAGCCCCAGATTGATGCCTGCCCCAACACTGAAGGTCTGATCGGCCAGGGGGCTTGTCAGGACTTCTTTCCGGGGGAAGGACCATCCCCAGAG
>VYCZ01000126.1:1102-4742 GCA_009843675.1 Gammaproteobacteria bacterium
ATTCGGGAATGTGCTTCGCCAGACGGGGCAGAACCTTGACGGCGTGGTTGCCGGCGACGCCGATGACTTCGATCCCGGCCTCGGTCAGGCGCCGAACACCCTGCTCAAGTTCCCGGTAAGCTTCGAAGAAATCGTTTTCCCGCTCGACCACGTCACCGGCAAGCAGCACTGCCTTGACTCCGGCGCCGATGGCAACATCTACAGTGCGCTTCCAGGCGCCGACCGGTCCCAGTTCACGTGCTCGACTCGCGAGTTCATCCGGTAGCCGGGACGGCGTTCGCCCCAGGTGTATATCGCCGACAGCAAGGATCTTCATGAAAGCTCACCGGGGACAGGATTAATTCTGTCCCCTGCTGTCGTAACCTGTGTCATCTGGGGATAGTTACACTCTTTCGATAATGACTGCGATGCCCTGGCCGATGCCGATGCACATGCTGATCAGCGCATAGCGGCCCTGGATGTGTTCCAGTTGCCGCAATGCCGTGAGGATCAACCGCGCGCCGGACGCGCCCAGCGGATGTCCGATGCTGATGGCGCCGCCGTTCGGGTTGACCCGATCATCGTGGAAATCGATCTGCAGATGTTTCAGGCAACCGAGCACCTGGCTTGCAAAGGCCTCGTTGATCTCTATCACGTCCATATCGGCCATCGACAGGCCGGCCCGTTGCAAGGCTTTCTGTGATGCCGGAACGGGCCCTATTCCCATCACCCGCGGTTCGACACCGGCGACGGCGCCGGAGAGGATACGCGCGCGCGGCTTGAGGCCCAGCTTCCTGCCGATATCCTCGTTCCCCAACAGCAGCGCGGCAGCCCCGTCGTAGATGCCGGAGGCATTGCCGGCGGTGACCACACCATCCTCAAACAAGGTGGCCAGGCCGGCCAGTTTTTCCAGGGTGGTGCCGGGCCGGGGATGTTCGTCGGCCGTCACCTTGACAGGAGGGTCCTTGCGCCGTTTTGCCGCTACTTCTATTTCCAGTAACTCTTCCTCGTAGAACCCGGCATTTCTCGCGGCCTCGTACTTCTGCTGGGAGGCGAACGCGAACGCGTCACTGTCTTCGCGGCTGATGGCGAAGTCCCGGGCCAGGTTATCCGCGGTCTGCGGCATGGTGTCGTCGCCGTATTGTTTCAGGAGCGCCTTGTTGGGAAAACGCCAGCCGAGCACGGTGTCGTACATCTTCTGGTTGCGGTCAAAGCCGGTTTCCGCCTTGTTCAGCACCCAGGGCGCGCGGCTCATGCTTTCCACACCGCCGGAAATAAACAACTGTCCCTGTCCGCAACTGATCGCCCGGGCCGCATCCAGGGTAGCCGCCGCGCCGCTACCGCACAAGCGATTGACGGTCACCCCGCCCACCGCGGTATGCATACCAGCCAGCAGGGCGGCATTACGCGCCACGTTGCGGCAGTCTTCGCCCGCCTGGTTGGTATTGCCGAGGACAACGTCTTCCACCAGGCTGCTCTCGATGCCGTTCCTGTCCAGCAGGGCCTTGATGACGGTTGCCGCCAGGTCGTCCGGACGTTTTACAGACAACCCTCCACCATAACGGCCGAAGGGCGAGCGAATCCCGTCATAGATAATTGCCTGATTCATCTTCTCAATCCTGACGGGTTAACTGTTCTGCAGGACGACCTTGCCCGTCTGACCGAATGATTCCAGCAGCTTGTGCGCGGCGACTGCCTCGCTCATGGGCAATACCCTGTCGATTACGGGTTCGATCTTCTTCTCGCCGGCGAAATCCAGCATTGCCTTGAACTCGGCATTGGAACCCATCGTCGTCCCCTGGATACGCACCTGGCCGAAAAACAGCCTCGGCAGTTCCAGTCCTGTCGAGGGAATGCCCAGGGTGGCGCCGAAGAATACGTAGCGCCCGGCGGGCCTCAGGGTGCTGAGCACCTTGTTCATGTCGTCCCCGCCGGCGCTGTCAATGATGGCGTTAAACCCGCCTGCCTGCTTCCTCAGGGTTTTATGATAATCTTCGTGCCTGTAGCTGATACCGCCTACCGCTCCGATAGCCTTTGCCTTCTCAATTTTTTCTTCCGAGCCGCTGGTTACGTACACCTCGGCGCCCAGCGCCGCGGCCCACTGGATGGCAAAGGTGGAAACACCGCTGCCGGCGCCGGTGACTAGCACCGTCTGTCCGGGCTGCACCCCGGCCTGGGTCACCACGGCGCGCCAGGCAGTCAGCCCGGCCAGGGGGACCGCGGCCGCCTGCTCCCAGTCCAGGTGCGCGGGTTTATCGTAGGCGTCCGTTGACGGACAGCAGATGTACTCGGCGAACGTACCCTGGTCCGGCATGCCCAGCACGCGGAAATCCGCTCCCGGCGCGTCCTGCCTGTCACCCCAGGCCCTGGCGGGGTACACCACCACTTCCCTGCCGATCATCCCGTCGTCAACGCCCTCGCCCACGGCATCAATGGTTCCGGCGCCGTCCGAACCGGCAATACAGGGCAGAGCGGTGCGCGGGTACCTGCCGATGGTAATCCAGTAATCACGCCGGTTCAGGGCGGAATTCCGCAACCTGACCCGCACCTCGCCAGGCCCCGGTTCAGGCGTATCCACCTCCTTGACCTTCAGGTTATCCGGGCCGCCGAGTTCTTCTAATACAATCGCTTTCATGCTTTGCTCCTGATAGTGTTGTTGATTTTAGGGTAGAAGCGGGGAGTTTATGTGAAATAAACTTATGGATGTACCGCAAATCCTGTAAGGCCGGTCTCGACCAGTTCACCATGAAGCAATTTCTTCCTGAAGTTCCTCGCTGGTAATGGTCCTGCCTTCTTCGATAGCTTCCTGACCCCTCCTGATCTTGTCTGGGACATAGAGTTTATACATGATCTCATATGTATCGCTATCTTCCGGCATCCAGCCAATGATATTGAGTGCTTCCCGTTTAGCTGCTTGCATAGGTTGTTAGATACATTTTGACAGCCTTATTCATAGTATAACCAAGCGACATAAAGAAGGGAAACTCTTGGATTCTCATTGTGTTGACCCAAAACAACCATCCCGCGTGAACCATTATCTCAAAGTACAATTATGTTACACTTTCATCGATTTCCTGAAAGAGGCATAGCTTGTTCAGTGGAAAATCTGATTAATAAAATCAGGCAATATTTCGATACGGGCGCGTATGACAGTGAAGAATCGGTAAGGACGCAGGTCTGTTTTCCGATTCTACGAGAACTCGATTGGGACACGGATTCTCCCGTACATCTGAGAACTGAATTTCCCGTCAGTAAATTAAAAGTGGATATAGCACTCTGTCACCCTCCCAAAGAGCCAGTGATATTTATCGAGATAAAAGCTCCGGGCAAATGTTCTCCACAAGGTCAGGAGCAGGTCTTCGAATATGCGGCGAGGCAAGGAGGCATCCCGATGATCATTTTTACGGACGGGGATGAGTGGCATTTTTACAATAGCTATGGCACAGGGACGTATGATTCCAAAAAAGTAACAAGCATCCGGCTTACGAAGGATAATGCAGAAGAGTGCGTGGAGCATTTCTCACGGTACCTGCAATATGAACAGGTGGAGTCGGGGGATGCCTTCGATAACTTGCGACGGGACCATAAGCAGGTTCGTTCAGCAAATAAAGCCAAATCGAAAATCCCCGAAGCGTGGAAAAAACTGGTTGATGAAGAAGAC
>VYCZ01000007.1 GCA_009843675.1 Gammaproteobacteria bacterium
CGTGGGGATCATTCAGGGTCAGAGTAAAAATTCTGACGACATTTACTCTGACCCCTGGTATTGTTCTACAGGTTGACGAATCCTGAAAAATATGCAGAATATCGCCTCTCACAGGTATTCTGCCTGAACAGGATTAATTCCCTTAACTTGAATGAATCAACTGAATTTTGATTATGACAGTCAATGACAAGCCGCCGGCGATTGAAGTCCAGGGACTGGATAAACGCTTCGGGCCTATCCATGCGGTACGGGACGTGTCCTTCTCCGTGCGCCACGGCGAGGTCCTGGGCTTCCTGGGGCCTAACGGCGCCGGCAAGTCAACCACCATGAAGATGATCACCGGTTTTCTTGAGCCGACTGACGGGACGGTGCTGGTTAACGGGCATGACGTTATGACCGACCCGATCAGCGTGAAGTCGGCAATCGGATACCTGCCGGAAGGCGCTCCTGCCTACGGGGAGATGACGGTCATACGGTTTCTGGAATTCGTCGCGGAGATACGCGGTTACAGCGGCGCGGAAAAACAGCAGCGGATCGACAGGGTCATCGATCTTGTACATCTTGACAGTGTCCTGGAGCAGACCGTCGAAACCCTGTCCAAGGGTTTCAAACGCCGCGTCGGTGTGGCGCAGGCCCTGTTGCACGACCCTGACGTATTGATCATGGACGAACCCACGGATGGCCTTGATCCAAACCAGAAACATGAAGTCAGGAGTTTGATCAAGGAAATGGCTGAAAACAAGGCCATCGTGATCTCCACTCACATCCTGGAGGAAGTCGATGCCGTTTGCAGCAGGGCGATTATCATAGCTGCCGGACAGATCCTGTTTGACGGCACCCCGGCCGAACTCCGGGCGCAGTCTGAAAAGAATGACTACGACGACGCGTTTCGAACCATCACTACCCGGTTCTATGCGAGTCAGGGAGAGGCGGGCCAGTCATGAACAACAACGTCAAGGCCGTATTGAAGCGGGAACTGTACGGTTACTTCCATACGCCCGTTGCCTATGTCTTTATCATTATTTTCCTGTTTCTGACAGGTATTTTCAGTTTTTACCTGGGCGCGTTTTATGAACGCGGCCAGGCGGACCTCGAGCCGTTTTTCCGGTTCCACCCCTGGCTTTACCTGTTCCTGATACCGGCTATCTCCATGCGGCTCTGGTCCGAAGAGCGCAAGACCGGCACCATAGAATTGCTTATGACGCTGCCCATTTCGGTCACGGATGCGGTGCTGGGTAAATTTCTTGCCGCCTGGTGTTTTACGGCAATCGCCCTGGCGCTGACCTTCCCGATGTGGATCACCGTAAATTATCTCGGCGACCCGGATAATACCGTTATCCTTGCCGGCTACCTCGGCAGCCTGCTGATGGCTGGCGGTTTCCTGGCCATCGGGTCCTGCATATCTGCCCTGTCAAAGAGCCAGGTCATCGCCTTCGTCATCAGTGTTGTCATCTGTTTTCTGTTCATCCTCAGCGGCTTTCCGCTGGTGCTGGATTTTTTCCAGGGCTGGGCGCCCCAGGCCCTGGTGGACGTGATTTCGTCACTGAGTTTTCTGACCCACTTCGATTCCATCAATAAGGGCGTGATCGATTTACGCGACATTATTTATTATCTCGTGCTTATTGCCTTCTGGCTGTATGCCAATGTCGTGGTCATCGATTCCCGCAAGGCCGACTGAGGAACGGGTATGAAGTACAAACGTCTCTTATCAGGTTCGGGCATCCTGCTGGCGGCGGTTCTGGCGGTGGCGTTGATTACCATCGGCAACAACCTGTTTACCGGTGTACGGCTCGACTTGACCGAGAATAAACTGTTCACGCTGTCGCCGGGGTCCATCAACATCATCACCGGCCTGGACGAACCCATAAGCCTGGATTTTTACGTGTCCCGCAAGACCATGGCCGACTTCCCGCAACTGGTGAATTACGCCAACCGGGTGCGGGACCTGCTGGAAGAGTATGCCGCGAAATCGGGTGGCAATATCGAACTTTCCGTCATTGAACCGGAACCGTTCTCGGAGGAAGAAGACCAGGCCGTGGCCAGCGGTCTGAACGGAATCGCCGTCAATGCGGCCGGTGACCGCGCCTACCTGGGCCTGGTCGGCGTCAACTCCACGGATGACGAAGCCACCATCCCGTTTTTTCAGGCAAGCCGGGAGGACGCGCTGGAATACGATATCACCAAGCTGATCTATAACCTCGCCAACCCGGAAAAGCGCGTCATCGGCGTGATGACGGGATTGACGTTGTTCGGCGACCCGGCGCAGGGCATCCGGGAACGCTGGGCCATTATCGACGTTATGGAGGAATTCTTCGAGGTGCGCAATATCGGCGCGGACACGGATTACATAGATGAAAACGTCGATGTGCTGATGGTCGTGCATCCCAAGAATTTTGCGGAGGAAGCCCTGTTCGCCATAGACCAGTACCTGCTCCGGGGCGGCCATGCCATGCTGTTTGTCGACCCGCTGGCGGAGGGGGACAACGCAGAACCGGATCCGGCAAACCCGTACGTCATGCCGGACATGTCTTCCAACCTGAACATCATGCTGGAAGGCTGGGGCCTGGAAGTCGGCACCGGTGAAATTGCCGCGGACATCAACCTGGCAATGCGGGTGCAGACCCAGGGTGCCCGAGGCCCCCAGGAGAGCAATTACCTGCCCTGGCTGAGGCTGGAAGCGGACAACCTGGAACGGCAGGATTTCAGCACCAGTGAGTTGAACCTGATCCACATGGGCACCGCAGGGGTTATCGACCTGAAAGAGGACGCTAACATTGAATTTGCCCCGCTGATACGGACCACGGCCGATTCGATGAGAATGCAGCGGGACCTGATATTCTTCCAGCGCGATCCCAACGTGATGCTGTCCAACTTCGAATCCGGCAATACCCCCCTGGTACTCGCGGCTCGCATCAGCGGCACGGTGCCCAGCGCCTATCCCGAGGGTGTATTGATAGAGGACGAAGAAGAGGAAGCGGCGCCGGTTGAAGACATCGTCAAGGAGGGCCGGGTGGACGTCATCCTGGTCGGGGACACCGATATCCTGGCGGACCACTTCTGGATGAGGACGCAGAATTTCTTCGGAGTGCAGATTCCCCAAAGTATTGCCAACAACGGCGATTTCGTCATCAATACCCTGGAAAACCTGGCGGGCAGCACCGACCTGATAAGCCTGCGCAGCCGGGGAGAATTTTCCCGCCCGTTTACCGTGGTGGAACAGATCCGCCGGGATGCGGAAGCCAGGTTCCGCGCACAGGAGCAGGAACTGCAGGCCCGCTTGCAGGAGACGGAGCAGAAGATTGCCCAGTTACAGCAAGAGGGTGGAGAAGGGGCATTGTTGTTGAGCCAGGAACAGGCCGCTGAAATCGAAAAATTCAGGCTCGAACAAATCAGGACGCGCAAGGAATTGCGCGCGGTCCAGCACGAACTGCAAAAGAATATCGAGCGCCTGGGCACACAGCTCAAATTTATCAATATCGGCCTGATACCGTTAATCATTGCGTTGCTTGCCGTGGTTGCGGGTATGCAACGGGCGCGCCGCAAAGCGTGATGAACAACAGGTATTTAATAGCCGTAGCAGTGACCTTCATCGTCGCGGTCGCGGCAGTGCTCGTCAGCCAGCAAAGGGCGCCCCAGACCAGCAGGGACAAATATGCGCTGTTCCCGGAACTTTCAGGGCGCATTAATGATGTAAGCGAACTGGCTGTCCGCGACGGCCAATCTGTGCTGACCGTCCGGCGCGTATCCGGCAACTGGAGTATTGCGGATGCGGATGATTACCCCGCGCTGGTGGATAAGGTAAAACAAACAGTGCTGGCCGTCTCCGACCTGCAGGTGATTGCGGAGAAGACGGACAATCCCGACCTCTACAAGAGGCTGGGCGTTGAAGACCCGGACAGCACGGGCGCCATCTCCAACCTGCTGACGGTGTCGGGCAACGGTGAGCAACTGGCGGAATTGGTCGTCGGTAAGACCAGGAGAAGTAAATCCGCTGCCGGTGCGCCTGGCTTGTACTTGCTTATTCCCGATCAGCTACAGGCATTGCTGGTGTATGGCAGACTATCGGTAATCGCCGATATAATTGACTGGATCAGGAGGGATATCATCGATATCGAGGGGGACCGTGTCAATGCCGTCCGCCTGCGTCCGGCAGGCGGGACGGAAGTGATCCTGAACAGGGATGAACCCGCAGACGACCTGGCGTTACACGATATCCCGGAAGGGAAGGAACCGGCATCCGAGTACCTGCTCGGCCGAATGGCGTCCGTGCTTGAAAATATATACGTGGAAGGCGTAAAAAAAGAGAACAGTATCGATTTCTCCAGGCCGGATACCATAATCGACATAACGACATTCGATGGTTTGACGGCGACTATCCAGGTCGTGAAAAGTGGTAAACACACCTATGCAGGATTTTCCTTTGCCGCGCAGGATAGCGGAGTGGCCACTAGTGAGTCCCCGGCAGAAACGGACGCAGGGGAGGAAGCAGAACTGACGCCCGAACAGGAAGCAGAAACACTGAACAGCCTGGTACAGGGCTGGGCCTATCGTTTGTCCTCATCCAAAGCGGAATTGTACGGCCATACCCTATCCGACCTGGTGCAGGATCCCGTAGAGGAAGAAACGGAATAGCATCACTGCTCTTCCCGGCAAATCTGCCACCATCCCGACTCCGGCGCCAGGATATATGGGGTCAGAGTCTGAATGATCCCCACGAAATTAATCTGTCCATGGGTG
>VYCZ01000260.1 GCA_009843675.1 Gammaproteobacteria bacterium
TACCGGCAAAATCTATCGTGAAGACCCGCTTCGGATCTCTAACGCGGGATTTGGGCACAGGAAATCCAGTTAATCTCAAACAACGACAGTAACCTGCAATGGATAGCGGGCGCTTATTACTTTTCCGAAGAATCGGACCTGGATCTCATAATAGATATTAACGGTTTTGTGTTCTCGCAGGGATTCCAGACAGTTGAATCAGATTCATGGGCCGTTTTCGGCCAGGCGACATGGGACATAAACGACCGCTGGTCGCTGACTGCCGGCGGCCGTTACAGCGACGATGAAAAAGATGCCCTGGTGGTCGTCTCTCCGGATGCCGGATTTACTTTTGGAGGTGGTGCAATGCCGTTTGCGCAGAAGGACTCCTGGACCGAGTTCACACCAAAGGCCACACTCGAGTACAATCTTGATGATGTCATGTATTACTTTACCTATGCGAGGGGATTTAAAAGTGGCGGATTCAATTATCCGGCTGTCGGTGGACAACCCCTGAAGCCGGAAATCCTTGACATGTTTGAACTGGGGATGAAAGGAGAATTCCTGGATAACCAACTGCGTTTGAATGCTGCTGTTTTTTACTATGATTATAAGGACCTGCAGGTAACAAGGGCATCCGAGGGGGCCGGCGCAACGGCAACTACGGAAAATGCGGCTGAAGCGGAAATCTGGGGCATAGACATGGATTTCACCTGGCTGGTAACGGACAAATTGACTTTAACCGGTGGATTCAACTACCTGGATAGCGAATATACGGATTTCGACGCGGCTGCCCGGGGTTTTGGCGGTACGCCCGGGACCGGAACTATAGGTATCGATGCCAGCGGTGAGTCCTTGTTAAGAGCGCCGGATTTTTCAATATTCGCTTCCATGGCCTATGAATTCACCTGGAATAACGCAAGTATGCCCCTGGTAGTCACGTATTCGCACAAGGATAGTTATCTCTTTGACTTTGTCGCCGAAGCCGATATGGCTCCATTAAGGCAGGATGACTATGGTCTTCTCACAGCGAGACTGAGCTACATGCCCGATGAGCACTGGGAAGTGTCAACGTACGGAAATAATCTTACCGATGAAGATTATTTTGATGATGTCGTTGCCAATGGCTCCGGTTTACGTGCCTCCAGGGGCGCCCCGCGCACCTACGGGGTGGAGCTGAGATATAATTTCTGAGCGGCAAGCTCCGCGATAAACTGTTTGGAATTTCGATTTTGAATCAAGGACGATGGCAAACGACACATAAAGATATGGGCCCTTTACTATGGTCACCCGCAGATTGATGACGGCAGTACTCCTGATGGTTGCAGGCAGCCTGTCCTATGGTCAGGCCGACAGGCCCAACATTGTCTATATACTGGTCGATAACTGGGGTTGGGGAGACATATCCGTGCAGGGCGGGATGGTGCCGACACCGCGTATCGATTCACTGGCATCCGAAGGTCTGCGGCTGACCAATTTCAACGTCGAAGTCCAGTGCACACCGACCAGGTCTGCGATCATGACCGGACGGTTGCCCATACGATCCGGCACTCACAGGGTGACTATCGGCGCGCCCTATGGCCTGGCGCCCTGGGAATATACCCTTGCAGAGCTGTTGTCGGATTCCGGTTATCAAACAACGCTATACGGGAAGTGGCATTTAGGCGAAATCGACAGCCGCTTGCCAACCGACCAGGGTTTTGATGAGTGGTACGGCATTAAAAATTCAACGGAAGCAGACTACTCATCCACGCCGCAATTCGATCCCGCTATATTCCCGGAGCCGTTCATCTGGCAGGGAACGAAGGGAAAACAGGCAATAAAGGTCAAACCATTCGATCTGGATGCCCGTAAAATCATAGATAGAGAAATCGTAGAGAGATCAGAAAAATTTATTGCCCGCCAGGAAAACAACAAGAGTCCGTTTTTCCTGTTTGTCGGTCTCACCCAGATACATCCACCCATGATGGTTCATCCTGAATTCAAGAACATCTCCCGTGCCGGTACCTACGCCGACATTATTACTGAACTTGACTACAACATCGGTCGTGTTCTGGATGCCGTAGATAAAGCAGGATTGAGAAATGACACGCTCGTCATAGTAACGGGCGATAACGGCACCGACCCTGAAGCGTTTGGTGGTGGTTCCAACGGCCCCTGGCGCGGCGGGTTTACGGGTTACGAAGGAGGCTTGCGTACCCCGGGAATGGTACGCTGGCCCGGGAAAATCAAGGCAGGACGAGTATCCAATGAAATTTTTGCATCCCTGGACTGGATGCCGACCATTGCAAACATAGTTGGTGAAAGCAGGAGAATACCCGAAGACCGGCCAATGGATGGTGTTGATCAAACTTCTTTTTTGCTTGGCGCAGACAAATCAAAGCGGGAACATATAGTGTTCTATATCGGCAATGATTTGTTCTCGGTCAAGTGGAGAACATTGAAAGTCCACTTCAAAACCATTGAAAAGCTGGTAAAGGCGCCTGTTCAATCCTACGTGTTTCCACCCATGTACGATGTGGTAAATGATCCCGGGGAAGTAAATGACATCTTTGTGGAAACTGCATGGGCTTATGGTCCGATCCAGCAGATCATCGGTGACTTGACCAGGAGTTATCAAAGATACCCGAACATAGCGCCGGGAGCGGATTTTACCGGATACAGGTAGCTACAATAGCCACAGGTAAGATCAGGGACAGGGTATTGGGGGTCAAGACTTTATGGATGATTTGATTAGTTGACGCCGAAAGGGGACAGGGTTTTCATAACGATCATGCTCTCTGCATTACCCTGAAAATTCGGTTATAACTACCGATATTTCATGGTATTGCAATGTTGGGTCATGATCCCGGCTGCAGTTCGATACCATGAATCTTTTTTAGTGGTAGTGCAGTGATCGCATCAGTAAGAGGATATTCCTGCTCACCGGGATAGACTACCCACAAACGCTCGAGCCCCAGATCTTTGATCACTACGTGCATGGACTTCGTTGTACGCGGGGCGTCGGTGCATTTGAACTCGAAGCCCCAGCGCCGTCCCCGCCGCAACAACATCAGGTCCAGTTCCGCGCCGCGCTGGGTCCTGTAGAAATAAGCCTCGCGTTCACCATGCGCGATAAGCGTTTGCTCAAGGGCGAACCCTTCCCAACTGGCTCCATAGCGCGGGTGTAGCTGCAACTCCTTCATTTCTTCCAGTCCCAGCAGGAAGTGCAGGATTCCGCTGTCGCGCAGGAATACTTTGGGCGCCTTGGTTAAACGCTTGCCCAGTCTCTCATACCAGGGCGGCAGTACGCGTAGCATGAAAGAACCTGTAAGCAGGTCGCGGTAGTGGTTCACCGCAGTAACGCTCACGTCCATTGAGCGTCCGACATCCGCAGCATTCCAGGTTTGTCCGTGATAGTGTGCCAGCATCCTCCAGAAGCGGCCCAATGCCTCAGGAGACACCTTCGATCCCAGCCCGGGAATATCACGTTCCAGAAACGTGCGCGTAAACGACTGCATCCAGCGTGTCCACGCCGGCGTTGACGGCGCCAGCCAGGCTCGTGGAAAACCGCCCCGCATCCAGAGGCTGTCCTGGTTTTGTGTACCCACCTCGGCCAGTGAGAAGCCTCCCACGTCCACAAAGAGAATCCGCCCGGCCAGCGTTTCAGATACCCCCTTGATCAAGTCCAGAGAGGCGCTACCCAGCAACAGATAGAACGCTTTCCGGTGTCCACTGTCACAGATCGGGCGCAGTATTTCAAAAAGCGCCGGCATTCGTTGGACTTCGTCGAGAATAACCAGGCCTTCGCTCTCACGCAGCAGTTTCTCGGGCGTCATGGATAACGCTTCCCGTGTTGCGGCGACCTCGAGGTCGAAAACCGTGGACGGGCCTGGCCATGAAGACGCCACCTGCTCTGCCAGAGTAGTCTTGCCTACTTGGCGAGCCCCGAGCAAGGCCACCACCGGTGCCTCGGAGAGACCCTCGGTAACAGCGGAAAGCAGGTTCTTTCGTTCTATATAATGTTGCATATCTGACTTTCATAGTAAGATATTCAACAATTAAATAACAGATAACCTGTTCTGTCAAGTAGCCCGGCAAGCGCTGACATATACATCAGTCCGACCGTGTTGATCGGGCTTGTACTGTGCTACCGCCAAAGTCTGGTTAATCTATGGAGGCCCTGGTTATCAGGTCAACGGGAGTTGTCTTGTCTTCCAGCGGCGCATCGGAACTTAAGGCATCAAGCGCGAATTCGATACCATACACGGCCAGCAGGTCTGCATGCTGGTCTATGGTCGCCAGCACGCTTTCTCCCCTGATGTGGTCATGTATTGCGGTAATATTGTCAAACCCGACAATTTTCACCTGCTCTTCCTTGCCGGCTTGTGAAACAGCCGCCGCCGCACCGAGCGCCATGCTGTCATTACCGCACAAAACCGCAGCCAGGTCAGGATATTGCACAAGGATCGCGGCTGTCACCGTAGCTGCCCGTGTCTGGTCCCATTGCGCACTTTGTTGCGTCACGATATTCATACCCGCGTCAGTCATTGCTTTGCGGAACCCCGCCGTTCGTCGCTGCGAATTAAATGCTGTAGTCACGCCCTCCAGTATGGCGACCTGGTCACTGGCTGCCAGTTTTGACGCCAGGTATTTTCCCGCCATTTCCGCGCCCTGGAAATTATCCGGTCCGACAAACGGAATCCCCAGGCCATATTCACGGAGTATGTTTTTATCCAGCCGGTTATCTATATTGATAATGAT
>VYCZ01000373.1 GCA_009843675.1 Gammaproteobacteria bacterium
AACGGGCGCTTTTGTCGGTGATCTGGTCGGCAGGAAGCAGGGGTTCCCCCGCGGGTAGCATTGCAGCAATCTTGCGTTCAAGCAAATCGACATCCCGCCGGCGCCTGGCGCTGAGCGGCACGATCTCCGCAAAAGACAGTTTCTCTTTCAGGGAATTAATTTATGGCAGCAGGATCGCAGGCTCTTTGTGCAGGTCCAGCTTATTGATCACCAGTACCGTCGGAGCGCTGACTTCCTTTAACACTTCGGCAACCAGGGCGTCATCACGCCCCCACTTGAGCGCTTCAACAACGAACAGTACCACGTCCGTATGCGACAATGAGTTGATGACTTCCCTGTTCATGTAACGGTTCATCGCGTCTTTGTGGGTATTCTGGTAGCCGGGCGTGTCGGTAAAGATTACCTGGTAATCAGCGGTTGACTTGATTCCCCGAATCTGCCAGCGCGTCGTTTGCGGTTTCCGTGTGACAATACTGATCTTATGGTCGATCAACCGGTTTAACAGTGTCGATTTGCCGACGTTGGGACGGCCGACGATGGATACATAACCGGCCTTGAATTCCGGACCTTTAACCTGCATCCGGAGATATCATTTTCAATGCCGCCCTTGCCGCCGCCTGTTCCGCGTCCCTCTTGTTCCTGCCTTTTGCCACGGCTGGCCCGGCAATACCGTCAATACGGCATTCTATGGTAAACATCTTGTTATGCGCTTCACCTTCTTCTGCTATGACATGGTAGGCAGGCAGTGATTTTTTATTGGCCTGCAGGTATTCCTGTAGTTCGGATTTTGGGTCTTTGGGTATATTCTCGATGGTTAAATCATCCAGCAGACAGGCGTACAGGGACAGAATGAAACGGCGGCAGCTTTCCAGGTTTGAATCCAGGTAAACTGCTCCTATCAACGCTTCCATGGCATTGGAAAGGAGCGACTTTTTTCGCCATCCCCCGCTTTTATGCTCACCTTCGCCGAATTTAATATGCCTGCCAAGGTCAAGTTGCTGCGCCAGCCGCGCAAGTGTTTCCTTGTTTACCAGGGATGAACGCAACCGCGTCAGGTCGCTTTCCGCAGCTTCCGGGAATTTTGCAAACAACGCATCGGCAATAAACATTCCAAGCAAGGCATCTCCAAGAAATTCAAGTCTTTCATTGTGGTTCCAGCTGAAACTCCGGGGTGTCATTGCACTGTTCAACAATTCTGCATTGCGAAAATCATGTCCCAGGACATTCCTGATATGCAGATTTAAATCCTTACTTGTGCCTGTGTGTGCCATTTGAAGGTTAATTTATCGCAGACCCGATACGCTCCCTGTCCATATCCCAGCTCTGAAGGTCCAGGATGCCGTCGCTGCTCCAGTTCATCCAGATATAAAATGCCCTGCCCACGAGGTTTTCGTCCGGAACCAGGCCCCAGTAGCGGCTGTCCCTGCTGTTATCACGGTTATCGCCCAGGACAAAATAATGGCCATCCGGTATTTTTCGGTCTATCTCCACAGATGAAAGCTGCAAGGGATTGATTAACACCTCGTGTTTGAGTTGGTCCAGTTGTTCTTCCATGAGATATGAACCGTTCTCCCTCCTGCCTACTCCATCACTGTGATAGATCCCTTTGAGGTCGAGTTCGATTGGTGCGCCGTTTATTATCAGGTTTTTGTCCTTGAACTGCAGGTGGTCGCCCGGCACACCCACTACCCGCTTGATGAAAGGCACTGCCGGGTCCTCCGGATAGCGAAAGACAATGACATCGCCCCGTTTCGGTTGCCCGTTACCGAACACCTTGGTGTTCAGCACCGGCAGGCGGATGCCGTAATCGTACTTGTTGACCAGGATGAAATCGCCTCTCAGCAGCGTCGGCATCATGGAAGCGGAAGGTATCCGGAATGGTTCGACGATAAACGAACGCAGGATCAATACGATGAGAAAAACCGGGAAAAGTGAACGGGCATAATCGACGATCAACGGTTCGGTGCGTTCGCCGCCCGTGGAAGGTTTCCTGTTACGGGCGAAAAACATCGCATCAATCGCCCAGATTATGCCGCTGACAGCGGTAAGCAATACCAGCAAGCCGGCGAAATCAAAGGTCATTGCTCACCTCCGACATGGAGAATCGCCATGAACGCGGATTGTGGTATTTCCACCGAACCCAGTTGTTTCATTCTTTTCTTTCCAGCCTTTTGTTTTTCCAGCAGTTTTCTCTTGCGCGTTACGTCGCCGCCGTAACACTTGGCCGTAACGTTCTTGCGCAACGCCTTGACGGATTCCCGGGCGATGATCCTGGACCCTATGGCTGCCTGTATCGCCACCTCGTACATCTGCCGGGGCACAAGCTGTTTCATTTTGGCTGCCAGTTCGCGTCCGCGCCGTTGCGCGAGGTCCCTGTGCACGATACTCGACAAGGCGTCCACCCTGTCGCCGTTGATCAACACGTCCAGTTTTACCAGGGGCGCTTCGTTATAGCGTTCAAAATGATAATCAAAGGACGCATATCCCTTGCTGACCGATTTCAGCCTGTCAAAAAAATCCAGCACGATCTCACTCAGGGGCAGTTCGTAGGATACGGATACCTGGCGCCCCGCAAAGTGCAACTTCTTCTGCTGTCCTCTTTTTTCGATACAAAGGGAGATCACGTTGCCGAGGTATTGCTGTGGAGTCAGTATATCAGCCTGGACCATGGGTTCCCGAATCGCAGCCAGTTTGTCCGTTCCCGGGAGATCGGCCGGATTGTCGAGATATATTCTTGAACCGGAGGTCGTATCGACTTCATATACTACGGTAGGAGCCGTTGTAATCAGGTTCATGCCATACTCGCGTTCCAGGCGTTCCTGGACAATTTCCATGTGCAGCATGCCCAGAAAACCGCAACGGAAGCCGAATCCCAGGGCCTGGGAGGTTTCAGGCTCGAAATAGAGTGCGGCGTCATTCAGTTTCAGCTTGGCCAGCGCTTCGCGGAAGTCTTCAAAATCACCCGAATCAATGGGAAACATGCCGGCAAACACGCGGGGCTTGGCAGGCTGAAAGCCGGGGAGCGGATGTTCTGCAGGGCGTTTGCTCAAGGTAATGGTGTCGCCGACCGGCGCTCCGAGAATTTCCTTGATCCCGGCAACAACATAGCCGACCTCACCCGTGGCAAGACAGTTTGCAGGCGTTCTTTTGGGCGTGAAAGAGCCTACACCATCAACAATGTAGTCCTGCCCGGTAGAGAATATCCTGATCCTGTCCCCGACGTTCAGACTGCCTTCGATTACGCGTACCAGGGAAATCACCCCCAGGTAATTGTCGAACCATGAATCGATGATCAAGGCAGTCAGTGGCGCATCAACCTCACCCTGCGGAGGCGGAATGCGTTCTATAATCGCACTCAGCAGGCCGTCCAGGCCGGAGCCGGTCTTGGCGCTGACCTTGATGGCATTTCCCGCATCAATGCCGATCAACTCCTCTATGTCCAGTATGGCTTTTTCCGGGTCGGCCGCGGGCAGGTCGATCTTGTTCAATACCGGCACTACTTCCAGTCCGTTGTCGATTGCCGCAAAACAATTGGCCACTGTCTGCGCTTCTACACTCTGGGAACAATCCACAACCAGGAGGGCGCCTTCACAGGCGGACAAGGAACGGGAAACTTCATAACTGAAATCAACGTGACCAGGCGTGTCGATGATATTGAACTGGTACACGTTGCCGTCATGGTGCGGGTAATTCAGGCGCACGCTTTGGGATTTGATGGTGATACCGCGTTCCTTCTCCAGGTCCATGGAATCCAGCACCTGCGCGGACATTTCCCGTTCACTAAGACCTCCGCATATCTGGATGAACCGATCCGCCAGGGTGGACTTGCCGTGGTCTATGTGCGCGATAATCGAAAAGTTTCTGATCCGCTCCATATAAACTGTGCTGTCGAGTAACCGGACCAGCCGAAAATAACTATTCGTCTTCGTCGCCGGCCAGTTTCAATGCCAGGAAGGTGGGCGCTCCGCGTCTTTGTATCAACAATGGAATTGGACGATCACCCGGCAAGCCGGCAAGGATCTCCTCGAACTGTGGGACGCTTTCAACGTCTATATTATTTATCATCAGAAGCACGTCACCTTTGCGAATGCCCGCCTCGCTGCCCGGCCCTTCCATGACTTGTTCCACGATAATCCCGCGCTCAGGCAATTCCAGCCTTTTTCTCTGTTCCGCGGTGAGTTCCCGCGCCACAATTTTCATTTTGTTGGCGGCCGCTGCCGGCGAACCGGGCTTCTCCGCGCTTGCCATGCTGTCCTGTTCAGGCAGTTCGGCAATCAGCACTTTCAGATTTTTTCGTTTGCCGCCCCGGATGATCTCCAGCGGCACGCTTGTATTGACCTTGGTATTTCCGACCAACGGCGGAAGATCGGATGAAAAGGGCACCTCGGCGCCGTCATATTCGACGATGATATCGCCTACTTCAATCCCGGCGTTGGCCGCCGGACTGTCGTTCAGTACTTTTGCCACCAGCGCTCCGTGAGGCTTGTCCATCCCGAATGATTCCGCCAGTTCCCGGGTCACGTCCTGTATCAGCACACCGAGCCAGCCGCGGCTGACGTAACCGGTCTCGCGCAACTGCGAATACACGTTGTTGACGACGTCTATGGGCACTGCGAAAGACAGCCCCATAAAACCGCCGGTGCGGCTGTATATCTGCGAGTTTACGCCGATTACTGCACCCTCCAGGTTAAGCAGGGGGCCGCCGGAATTGCCGGGAT